>JAVXIV010000099.1:0-7499 GCA_036785645.1 Hungatella sp. | reverse complement strand
GCCCACTTGGGTCAGCATGATCTTCGCCTGACTCTCCAAATCCCATGGGTGATCGTGTCCCTCGTTGTCCCGCACGATGCTCTCTATGATGCTGTCTCCATCCCGGAATTCCGGATTCTGTGAAAGATAGCGAATATCCAGATTTCGCCCTCTCGTCACGGTTCCAAGATCCGGTTCTTCCAAACCAATCACCAATTTGAGCAGCGTAGACTTGCCGGTTCCATTGATTCCGATCAGACCAATCTTCTCTCCATCACTGATGCTAAATCCCGCATCGTCAAATAGCAGACGTTCCGTATAGGATTTCGTCAAATGTTCGATCGTTACTAAATTCATGCGATCACCAGCTCTACCGGGCAATGATCCGATCCTAAGATCTCGCTGTGGATATCAGCACTGATCAGTTTGTCCTTTAAAGATTCCGATACACAAAAATAATCAATTCTCCACCCTGTATTCTTGCTTCTGGCGCTGAAGCGATAAGACCACCAAGAATAACGGTCGGTTTGATCCGGATAAAAATAGCGGTACGTGTCAATAAATCCCGCATCCATAAGCTGCGTGAATTTCCCGCGTTCTTCATCGGTAAAGCCCGCATTCTTGTGATTGGTTTTGGGATTCTTTAAATCAATCTCCTGATGTGCTACGTTGAGGTCGCCACAGAAAATCACCGGTTTTTTCTCTTCCAAGCGTTTTAGATAAGCCAAAAAAGTGTCTTCCCAAATCATGCGGTAAGGCAGGCGTTCCAATTCGTTCTTGGAGTTGGGGGTATAGCAGGTCACTACGAAATATGCCGGAAATTCCGCAGTAATTACGCGTCCTTCCCGGTCATGTTCTTCTTCTCCGATTCCATATGCAACAGAAAGCGGCTCTTCTTTTGTAAACAGAGCCGTTCCCGAATAACCTTTTTTTTCTGCATAATTCCAGTACTGATAGTAGCCTTCCGGCTTTAAATCAATCTGTCCTTCCTGCAGCTTACTTTCCTGAATGCAGAAAATATCTGCATCCGTCTCGTTGAAATATTCCAAAAAGCCCTTGCCTACGCAGGCACGCAGCCCATTCACATTCCAGGAAATCATCTTCTTCATCGCATGGGTCTCCTTATCTCGTCATATTGCTTATAATAGAGATAGTATACCATTATCTGCGGTATTAGTGAAGAGAAAACCTTTTTTCTTCACTAAATACAATCCGAAATTCATTGAAAAATAAGTTTTATCGTACTTCCCTGCCCCTCGCTGCTCTCCATTTCAATTCGGGCATGATGATAGAGTGCCCCATGTTTCACAATAGAAAGTCCCAAACCGGTCCCGCCAATCTCCTTGGAATGACTCTTATCCACACGATAGAATCGTTCGAAAACACGTTCTTGATCTGCTTTGGGAATCCCGATTCCGCTATCGCAAACCGTAAGCACTGTCTCTTCCTGCTCCGTGTTCACGGTCACAACTACCGTTCCGCCCCGATGATTATATTTGATTCCATTGTCACATAAGTTATAAAGCATCTCATCCAGAATCTGCATATTACCGGGAACCACCGCCGGGCTTCCCTCCAAGGTCAGGGTGACCCCCTGTGCCTTGGCATGACTCGCCAGACGGGATACCACCGATCCTGCAATCTCATATAAATCCAAAGGTGTTTGATCAAGATTTACTTGATTTTCATCCAATTGAGACAATTTAATGATATCTTCGATCAGAGTGATCATGCGCTGTGCTTCAATATAGATATTTTCCGAAAAATGTTTCATATCCTCCGGTTTGACCAAACCATTTTTCATAATCTCTGCATAGCCGGAGATCGAGGTCAGCGGAGTTTTTAATTCATGGGAAACATTGGCCGAGAATTCTCTGCGCAGTCCTTCCCGCTCCTGTTTCTCCGTCACGTCCAGAATCACAATAATCGCTCCGTTTACAGCAGTGCCCTCGGTCACCGGATTGGCAATAATCTGATAAAAGCGCCCGCTGATATCCATCGTCTGTTCCAAATGATGCCCCATCAAGGCCTCATCCACCGCATGGCGAAAGATCTGGCTGCGATTAAAATTGAGAATATTCATCCCGACTTCTTCCGGATGCGGACGGTTGATTCCGAGAATCTGCATCGCACTGCTATTGTAGGAAACCACCTCTGCCTTCTTGTCCACGACGAGGAAGCCCTCCTTCATATGTTCGGTAATCGCTGTAAATTCTTCCTGTTTTGCTTTCAGCGTTTCCATCTGCTTTTGAATCGTATGCTGCTGCCGTTCTATTTTGCCGATCAGCGGAGCCAGTTCATCATAAACCTGATTTTCTTCCGGATGATCCAGATCCAGTTCATTGATGGGTTTGACGATGTGCCTGGTCTGTCCCTCCGCCAGCAGCATACTCAAAAGCACAATCAGTACGGAGATGAAACCCATCATGGGGATCAGATGCCATACCGCTGCCAGCACACTGCCGGTTGTATTGGCGACACGCAGCACGCTTCCGTCCTGTAAGCGAAGTGCATAATAAAATGTTTTTTCGGATAGGGTGGCGGATGTCCGTGTGATCGCTCCGCTTCCCGTCTCCATAGCATCGGCCACTTCCGGACGATTTTTATGATTCTCCATCGTCTTGGGAGCCGCATAATTATCATATAGAACCACTCCGTCTTGGGCTATGAGCGTCATGCGGCTAGGTCTGGCCATACGGCCCTTCTCTGCCAAAGTGTCGAGAAATGTTGCTCCGGATAATTCTATGCCCACCTCCAAATACCGAGCCTCTGTGATCACTTCCCGCTTCATCTGGGTCTCCAAATTGCGATAATAAATGACCGTAGTAAGCGCAGAAGAAAGCACAACTGCCACCAATGCAATCAGACACAGGTTCCAATAGATTTTCTTCTTCATTAGATTTCCTCCATCTTATAGCCCACACCTCGTATGGTCTCGATGTAGTTGCCGCCCAGTCCCAGTTTCTGCCGCAAGGTTCGGATATGCACGTCTACGGTTCTGGTTTCTCCATCAAAATCATAACCCCAGATCTTCGACAGAAGCTGATCGCGGCTTAATACCATACCTTCATTGTCCATCAAGTAGCAAAGCAGTTCAAATTCCTTAAATGTCAGCGTCACGGGATTGCCATCCACGCTCACGCTGTGCTTTCCGATATCCACTGCTACCGATCCGATCTGATAGCAGTTCTGCTTTTCTTCCGGTTTGGTGCGGCGCAGAACCGCCCTCACGCGAGATACCAGTTCCATCATACCAAACGGTTTTGGGATGTAATCATCGGCTCCGCTGTCCAGTCCGATCACTTTGTCGTACTCGGTTCCCTTGGCGGTCAGCATGATCGCCGGTATCTTCTCGGTGGCAGTCGCCGTCTTTAATTTCTTTAAGATCGTCAAGCCATCCTCATCCGGCAGCATGATATCCAACAGAATCAGGGAGGGAGTTGTATGCTTCATAGCCTCCCAAAACTCTTTGGCGCACGCAAAGCCGACCGCCTCAAGTCCCGTACTCTGCAAGGTATAAATCACCAGTTCTCGGATACTATTGTCATCTTCTACCAGAAAAATCATTCTTGTTCTCCTATATGGGTTCCGGTAATCGAATACTCTACCCATTCTGCAATATTGGTTGCATGATCCCCAATTCGTTCAAAATATTTTGCAATCATCAAAAGATCCAGACAAAATTCACCATTAGCGCTGTCTTCCCCAATCAAACCGATCAGTTCGTTCTTCACCTTCTTAAACAGATCATCCACCAGATCATCCCCGGCAATCACCCTTCTTGCAATCTCCAGATCCTTTTTCACAAAAGAATCAATACTGGCAATCACCATCTTCATGGTAGCTTCCGCCATATCCCGAATATGCAGCTTACTCTCTGCCGTGCTGTCCTTAAGATATCCCGCTATTTCGGCAATATCCAGGGCCTGATCCCCGATGCGCTCCATATCAGAAATCATCCGAAGTGCCGCCGACACCAGACGCAGATCTTTCGCTACCGGCTGTTGTTTCAGCAAGAGCTTAAAGCAAAGATTCTCAATATCCCGCTCTTTTTGATCAATCTCATGTTCTGCCTGATGCACCTGCTCCGAAAATCCGGGTTCTCCAAACAAGGTCTTTAAAGCCCCCGAGATCGCATCTTCACATAAAGATCCCATACGGATCAATTCTACATTTAATAATTCCAGTTGTTCATCAAAATGGTTTCTCATATCAACCAAACCTCCCTGTTATATAATCCTCCGTCTTTTGATTCTGCGGCATCGAGAAGATCCGTTCGGTATCCCCATACTCCACCACTTCACCCAACAGAAAAAATGCTGTCTTATCTGAAATCCTCGCTGCCTGCTGCATATTATGAGTGACCATAACGATAGTATAATCTTTTTTAAGTTCGACCGCAAGATCTTCTATTTTGGAGGTCGAGATGGGATCTAGGGCAGAAGTTGGCTCGTCCATCAACAGCACCTCCGGCTGCACCGCCAATGCCCTTGCAATGCAAAGTCTCTGCTGCTGCCCACCGGAAAGCCCCAGCGCACTCTTCTTTAAGCGGTCTTTCAGTTCCTCCCAGATGGCCGCATCCCGCAGAGATTTTTCTACGAGATCATCCAATTTTACTTTGGAACGGATTCCGTGAGTACGCGGTCCAAATGCGATGTTGTCATAGACACTCATCGGAAAGGGATTGGGTTTTTGAAATACCATGCCCACCCGTTTGCGCAGCAAATTGATATCCATATCTCCGTAGATATCCGCCCCATCCAGCAGTGCCGTTCCGGTGATTTTGCACCCTTCCACCAGATCATTCATGCGGTTGAGAGATTTGAGCAGCGTTGATTTACCGCAGCCCGAGGGGCCGATAAACGCTGTGATTTCATGGGACTGTATGTTTAAGTTCACGTTTTTCAACGCTTTAAAATCTCCATAATAGAGTTCTAGGTTTTCGATTGTAAATTTGTCCATCAGTTCTTACCCTTTCCGATCCGTTTGGCAATGAAGCCGGATAACGCATTGATTGCAACTACAATAAGCAGCAGCACCACCGCAGTGGCATAGGCCTGATTGGTATAGAGACCTTCATTGGTCAGCACGTACATGTGCACCGCCAGTGTTCGTCCGGATCCCATCAGCGTAGTCGGAATTCCGGCCACGGTTCCCGCAGTATACATCAGTGCCGCAGTCTCCCCTACAATCCGCCCGATTCCCAATATGACCCCTGCCAAAATGCCCGGAACCGCAGAAGGAAGCACGATCCGAAACACGGTTCGCAGACGTCCCGCTCCCAAACCAAAGCTGCCTTCCCGGTAGGAATCCGGGACAGACTTTAGCGCTTCTTCGGTAGTACGCATAATCAGCGGTAGGATCATAATGGCCAGAGTGAGCGCACCGCCCAAAATAGAATAGCTCCATTTTAAGGAAACCGTAAACAGTAAAAATCCAAATAAGCCATATACGATTGATGGAATTCCGGATAATGTTTCGGCTGTGATGCGAACAAGTTCCACCACTTTATTGCCTCTCTTGGCATATTCTACCAGATAAATTGCCGCAAAGATGCCCAGCGGTGCCGCAATCAGCAACGAGAGCAAGGTCATCATCACCGTGTTGATCAATGCCGGCATCAGGGATACATTTTCGCTGTTATAATTCCACGCAAACAGCTCCGGTGTCAGATATGGAATGCCCTTGATCAAAATATAGGCAATCAAAAACACGAGTACAAAGACGGTAAGTACGGCGGCGGCGGTCACAAGAAGCAGCAGTACCAGAGAAAGCGGACTGCGCAGATAGGCGGAACACCGTTGTTTTAAGGTCTGTTGATTGATCGTTTTCACGACTGCCGCCTCCTATTCAATAGAGAAAATGACAAATTAATAAGCAAAATAAATACAAAGAGCACCACCGCAGTGGCAATCAGCGCTTCGCGGTGTAAATCTGTTGCATACCCCATTTCCAACACGATATTAGCCGTCATGGTACGCACTCCCTGTAGGATTCCTTTGGGCATTCTCGCCTGATTGCCTGCCACCATGATCACCGCCATCGTCTCTCCGATCGCGCGTCCGATACCCAGAATCACCCCGGTCAGAATCCCGGATTTGGCTGCCGGAAGCACCGCAAAGAATACGCTTCTTTCGTGGCTGGCGCCCAGTGCCAATGCCCCTTCATAATAATGCTCCGGCACCGCACGGATGGCCGATTCCGACACTCCGATGATAGTGGGCAGGATCATGATTCCAAGCAGCAGCGATGCGGTCGCAATGCTTTTACCGCTTCCACCAAACAAGTGGCTCATCATCGGCACGATGACCACCAGACCGAAGAATCCGTATACCACCGAAGGAATTCCCGCCAGCAGATCAATCGCCGGTTTCATCAGTTGATACAAAGTCTTGGGGCAAAATTTAGCGAGAAAAATCGCCGTCAGGACACCAATCGGCACCCCGATTAAAATCGCTCCCGCCGTTACGTAGAGACTTCCTAAAATCATTGGAAGAATCCCATAAACATCATTGCCCGGCTTCCAGATTTTTCCACCCAAGAATTGGAATACTCCGATTTTGCCGATTGCCGGGACTCCATTGGCAAATAAAAAGATACAAATCATGGCTACTGCAACGATGGAAGCAAGAGCTGAAATCAGGAAGATCAGCTCTGCTGCTTTTTCTTTTATATGCTTCATTGGCATTGTACTCCTATTAATTACTGTGCGTCTGCCCAGTCTGTGATCTCGCCGGTATAGATTCCTTTTACAGCTTCGCTGCTCAATTCCTCAATCGCGCTGTCTTTATTGACAATGACTGCAATGCCATCCATGGCAATGACGGTTGCCTGCAGACCTTTTTCGGTCTCGCTGTCTTTCAGTTCTCTGGAAGCCATGCCGATATCACAAACACCCTCGATGGCAGATGTCATACCTGTAGTAGAATCGCTTTGCTGCACTTCGATATTGACCTCCGGATTGAGTACCATATAAGCTTCCTTTAACTTCTCCATAACCGGAGATACGGAAGAGGAGCCTGCTACGACCAATTTGCCTGCCGCACCGCTTGCCGCATAGGCACCGTCATTGCCCTGACTGATGTAGCCGTTGTCTTCTACTACTTTCTGTCCTTCGGCACTCATAATATATTTGATAAAATCCTGAGCAATCGCACTGATCTTCCCTTTGGTCGCAATATTAAAAGGTCTTGCAATTTTATAGGTTCCTGATTTGATATTCTCTACGCCTGCTTCCACTCCGTCGATTTTGGCTGCCTTCACCGTGTCATTGTAAGATCCCAGTGAAATGTAACCGATCGCATTTTTATTTCCGGCAACCGTGGTCATCATAACGGATGTGCTGTTCGTAATCTCCGCATCCTCCGTGGTCATGTCCATCTTCTCACCCGCCTCATTTTTTACTTCTACCCCAAACAGTTCGATGAACGCACCTCGGGTACCGGAGCCATCTTCTCTGGATACCACTGTGATCGGACCGGCTGCTTTCGTATCGGCTTTCGTGTCAACTTTCGTATCGG
>JAVXIV010000098.1:0-7505 GCA_036785645.1 Hungatella sp. | reverse complement strand
CCAAGGTATTGACCACGTTTTCCTTTGCAATCAGTCCGGTAAAGGTTCCTACCGCTGCTTGCCAGGTACCAAACCCCAGCGGAGCAAAGAGGGGTGCGATGAAGCGGCCAATGACCGCAAGCAGACTCCGATTATTGTCCTCCACCATTTGAAATACCCCATCCACGGAACCAAATGCCTGTAAGAACCACAGCACAACTGCAGAAAGTAAAATCACCGTGCCTGCACGTTTTATGAAGCTCCTCCCACGCTCCCATGTACTGCACCAAACATTGCTTAGCGCAGGGGGATGATAAGCAGGCAGTTCCATAACAAAGGGGGCCGGGTTCCCTGCAAATGCTTTTGTCTTTTTGAGAATGATACCCGATACAATCACCGCTGCCACACCTACAAAATATGCTGCCGGTGCCATCCACCATGCCCCACCAAAAAGTGCACCGGCGATCAGTGCAATCATCGGCATTTTCGCTCCGCAGGGGATAAAGGATGTGGTCATAATTGTCGTTTTTCGATCCCGCTCCTGCTCAATCGTGCGGGATGCCATAATGCCCGGAACGCTGCAGCCCGAGCCAATCAGCATGGGAATAAAACTCTTACCGGAAAGTCCGAATTTTCGAAAAATTCGATCCATGATAAAAGCGACCCGCGCCATGTAGCCACAGTCTTCCAAAACAGAAAGCATAAGGAATAAAATCAACATTTGCGGCACAAAGCCCAATACCGCACCTACACCACCGATCATACCATCCACCACAAGCCCAGTGAGCCATGGTGCAACGGCCGCCTTTTCCAAAAATCCATTCACAGTCGGCAAAATCCATGTACCAAATAGGGTATCGTTCGTCCAGTCGGTTACAAACGCGCCAACCGTGGTAACCGATATATAATAGAGACAAAACATAACCGCTGCAAAAATCGGCAAAGCCAACACACGATCGGTCACAATGCGGTCAATTTTGTCTGAAGTGCTGCCACCCACACACTGTTTTTTCCGAATGCAGCGGTCTGCCAAATGACTAATATAGGCGTACCGCTGATTGGTGATGATACTCTCAGCATCGTCGTCGAGCTCTGCTTCGCAAGCCGCAATGTGCTCTTCGAGATGCTCCGTCAGTGCCTGATCCGGTTTTAATTCGGCAATCACTCTTTCGTCCCTCTCAAAGAGTTTGATGGCAAACCAGCGCAGCTTACCGGCCTCCACCAGAGCCTCTATGGACTCCTCAATGTGAGCGATGGCATGTTCCACTGAACCACTGAAAACATGAGGCAATTCTCTACTTTGGGAGCTCTCTGCCAATGCCACCGCACGCTCTGCCGCTTCCCCGGAACCGATGCCTTTCAGTGCCGAAGTTTCCACAACCTCACAACCCATGAGAGCACTCAGCTTTGCAAAATTAATTTCATCCCCATTCTTCCGCACGACATCCATCATGTTCACCGCTATAACGATAGGAATGCCTAATTCCATGAGTTGCGTGCTTAAGTACAAATTGCGTTCTAAGTTCGTACCGTCTACGATATTGATGATAGCATCCGGATGTTCACCCACCAGATAGCCACGAGCTACCACTTCCTCCAAGGTATAAGGCGACAGCGAATAAATACCGGGCAAGTCTTGAATCACGACATCCGTGCGCCCCTTCCACTTGCCCTCTTTTTTCTCCACCGTTACGCCCGGCCAGTTGCCCACATACTGCGCACTGCCGGTCAAATAATTAAACATGGTAGTTTTCCCACTGTTTGGATTGCCCGCAAGGGCTATATTGATGACCGCACTGCTTCTTGCTGCCTTTTCTGTATTCATAATGATCCTCCATTCATGTAAATATTCATGCACATACAAATTAGTTAGTATCGGCTAACCCTCGTTGTAAAAAATAAGCAGACTTCTTGCTGCATCAATTACAACACTTCAATTCGTTCCGCATCCGCCTTGCGGATAGAAAGCTCATAGCCCCGCACCGTCAACTCCATCGGATCGCCAAGCGGTGCCACCTTACGCACATGAACCGTTGTGCCCTTGGTCATACCCATATCCATAATACGGTGTTTTACGGCACCCTCACCATGGAGTTTTTGAATTTCTACGGTACTCCCCACCTTGACATCTCTCAATGTTCTCATCTGAAATCCTCCTTTTTTAGATTATAATACGATTTGCCATGGTTTGATCCAGAGCAATGCGGCTATCCTTCACCGCCAAAATCAAATTACTGCCCATTTTTGAAACCACGGTGACCTCGCCCCCCACCACAAATCCTAACTCTGCCAGATGCTGACGCACTTCGTCCTTGCCGGTAATTTTTTGAATGCTGTTTTTGTCACCTGCTTGTGCCATTGATAGCGGCATCATTGTTCCTCCATTTCTTTGGTTAGTTATAGCTAACTTTCAGTTTAATTGAAAGGGTTAGCAATTACTAACCCTTCATATTTTCAAATATTATCACACTGAATCAGACTTGTCAATAGGCAGTATCCCAACGTCCGCAGAATACATTTTTGTGATACTTCCCTTTAAATTCCGATTTTCCCATTAATTTTTCAAGAGATGCATACAACGCTTCGTCAGAATTCATATAGGCATTCACGTAGGTTTTCGCCATCGGAACATCAATGAGATGATTGGTAAAATTCAGGGATAGGAACATGGTAGGGACTTCGGATACATACCACGGCTGCTGAATCGGCAGCGCCCACTTGACTCTCATGGCATTGTACTGAGCCATCCCCACGATATTAAAGACCACCAGACAGGCATCATAATTCCGCTTGAATTCCTCCATTTTCCCCTTGACTTCTGCTTCCGTGGCATCCACTTCAAAACCTGCCGCTTCCAATTCTGAAATGACTTTTTGCTTCACTTCATCACTGTTATCCTGATGCAGTTTACCTGCAATCACACGTCCTTCTCCCGCCAGAAACACCAATTTGATTCTCTGGTATTTTTCCGGTGTCATCGGCAAATAGTTTTTGGTATCCTTTACTAAGGTGATATAGCGATCTGCCATATCTGCTGCAATCTTTTTATGCTCTGCACAACCAATCACCGACAATCCCTCTTTTGGTGGCATAAGCTTGCCTTCCGCCTGCAGCTTAGGTAATTTCAGTGCTGCTTTCAGACCCAGAATTCTGCGGAGTGCATCCGTCATCCGTTCCTCACTGATCACACCACTGCGGTATCCTTCCAACATATAGCCGAAATCTTCGTCTCGGTCATTAAAGAACAAAAACATATCACAGCCTGCCGCAATCGCTCCCGGAACCTGTTGACTTCTCGGAACCGTTGCACCAAACATACCAATCATATGAGAAGCATCGGTTAATACCAAACCATTAAATCCCAACTGCCCTTTCAACAGACCGGTAATCAGTTCCGGTGCCAATGTGGCAGGGCGAATCTCGCTGTCTGGGATACCCGGACACAGCTTCCGTGTATAGGCCGGCAATGCGATGTGACCTGCCATAATCGTCATCACTCCCGCATCAATGAGTGCTCGGTAGACTTTGCCGTAGGTTTGATCCCACTCCTCACAATCCATTTCATTGATTCCCATCAGTAAATGCTGGTCATTTTCTTCGGTGCCATCACCCGGAAAATGCTTCGCACAGGTTGCAATATTTTTGGTTTTGGTTCCCTTATAAAAAGCTTTGGCAAAGCGAATCACATCGTCGGGATTATCATTGTAAGCGCGTAGCTGAACAACCGAATTGCGCCAGTTATAGAGCAAATCCACAATCGGTGCAAAATTCCAGTTACAGCCAACTGAAAACCCCTCCGCTGCAGACACTCTGGCCGTTTTATAGGCGGCATCTTCATCACCAATTGCCGCAATCGCAGCTCCATTGGCAATGGCCGTTCCTCCCTCAATTCCGCCGTTTCCTCCCGCTTCACAGTTAGAAGCAATCAGCAAGGGGATTTTGGTATGCTCCTGCATAACTTTATTTTGTTCATATAAGGCTTCTGCCGAAGTATTGGTGTAGCGAATCCCACCTACGTGGTATTCATGCAGTACCCGTTTCAATTCTTCCGGATTTCGGTCGGTTACCATATTGATAAATAACTGCCCCACTTTTTCTTCATCGGTCATATCCGCAATCGTAGTTTCCACCCATGTGATATCTTCTTCTGAAAGATAAAACGGTTTTTCCTTTAAATTTACCATCTTGATATCCCTCCCGTTCTAAGACAAGTTTTCTTCAAACTCTTTTAACAGTTCTTCTTGATAAGCTCCCGCAAACTCTCCCTTACTGAACTTTGGCAAGCCTTCCCTCACAAAGCGGTTCCAATATTCCTGTTCTTTTCTGACCAGAATGGGATAATAATGGACACCTGCCCATACTGCTGCCGCTCGGTCTCCCGGTGCATCTCCTAGCATCAATACCTTGGCTTTATCGTAACCTTTTTCGGTAAGCTTTTGGATGCAATATGCCTTACTGCCCGCATCCTGAGCCAATACGATATCGGTGTGCTCCAATAAACCATATAGCTTCCACTCATCTAAAACTGCCTGCAAATTGGCAGAAGATACAATTGCCACATCCGCCATGCGATGTGCTTTCTCTAGGCCTTCCCGCACTCCTTCGAATGCGGGTTTTTCAGATTCCGGTATCGCGGTGATACATTGGTTGACCGCTTCCGACCATGCCAATGCCTTCGCTAATATCAAACTGTCTTTTTGTTTCAAGTAGTCTTTGACACTCTGATTGGATAACTCGGATGCATGTTCAGTCCATGACAATAACGTCTCTAAATCTTCAATTTTCGTATACTTTTCATCTATTTCCTGCAATGCCATCGCCAAGCCTTTAAAACGGTTGATCCCTCGGGTCATGGAATATAAATTGATAGTATTCCATCTCTCCAAAATCAAAGTCTCCCAAGCTTCCAATCCCCATTCCGTCACCATACAGGGGCCGAAGCAGCGAATATGCTTGATATCCATCGTATCCATCGCACATCCATCGGAATCCACGCAAATCAAATATTCTTTTTTCTTCTGAAAGCTGTCTAATGTCATCATCGCTTTGCTCCTTTTCTTTCCTCCAACACTGCCTGAATCTCTGCCATCTTCGCGGCATCCAGATCATAGAACTTCATCGCAATGACGGTTGCCACATGTCCCAAGATCGGAACGATACAAAAGCATACCATAATGGCCGTATTAAAGGTTTCATTAACCGGTGAATTCGGTGTAATCACGACACTTCCCACACCTGCCAGAGTCAGTGCAAATCCCTGAATCAAAGCAGAGAACGAAGAAATCATCTTGTCAATAAAAGAAAACAGCGTTCCCATCATGCCCGGTACAAAACGTCCGCTGCGGTAGGATTCATAGTCCGTGCAATCTGCAATCATCGGAATAATGCCCGAATTTCCCATACTTGCCAAACATTTCTGCATTAAATACATGCCTAAAAAGATGACCGGCTGTGCCGGATTTGGGCGGATGACAAACATCAGAACCAACATCGCCATGGAGCCCCAGGTTCCCAGCATAAAGGTTCTCTTCATACCAAATTTTCTGGAAATAAATACGCCACTAATGGAGATCACGATTAATGGCACCATTAAGATACTGGAAAACACACCTTGAAGCTTAGTATTCAACAAAATATTGGCAAAGACATACGTCATCGTTCCACTCATCAACAGCTGCCCCAATTTATCGGTTGCGGCCGAAATAATCAACATCTGAATCGGGCGGTTATGTGTGATCACATCCCAATAATCCTTTACTTTAATCGGTTCTTCATTCAGAACAGCAAAATACTGGGGCTTGTCCTTCTCACTGATTCCGATCATAGCCAAAATCGTAAACAGAAACGAAACTGCTGCCAAAATCAAAACTGCTTCTTTCCACATAGCGGGATTGATCATCCCCAAATTCTTGCCTTCTGCCGATAGAAATTCTCCTACGGAATATTTCTCTGCCAAAATCGTGGTCAGCAGCAACGGTACCAGTGCGCTGGCACCCTGTGTCAAAACACTGTCAAAGCCCGCAAAAATCGGACGTTTCTTGGGATTATTGGTCAGTACAGACTGGCCGGCTTTGGTTACCACCGTCTGGCAGGTATAACCCAGAATATAAACCATGTAAAACGTGGTGGTATAAATGTATCTCCCCTGTCTGCCCAGGGAAAGGGGTGTAAAGAAAATCATAATCAAGCTAAGCCAGATAATCACGTTGCCAATCAACATATAAGGTCTGAATTTGCCAAAACGGCCATTGGTCTTGTCCACCATAAAGCCTACAATTGGATCAGTAATTGCATCGAACATACGCGTGCTCATTCCTATAATACCGATAATACCTGCCGCCAGTCCCAATACATTTTGCGTGTAATAGGAATACTGCATCATTAAAAACATAGCAATGTTGGTTGCACAGTTATTTAATGAGAAAAAACCAATTTGCCACATTTTGGCATCATTGTACTGAACGCCTTCTTTTACTTTACTCCCCATTCCTCTTCCTCCTTGTGCACTTCACTTTTTGTAAACACTCTCTTTTGATGTTTTCATTCTATCAGAATTGACATTGGAGTGTTAGGAATATATAATGATATTTAGTATTATATTATTTTACTACGATCGCTATGATCTTCCTGCAGAAAGGATTCTTATGGACATACGAAATATGGCAAAATCACTGGTCAGCTCGATTTCCACCATTCCGGTCACCATTGTAACTGCATCCGCAGAGGAGATCTCCGAGCATCTGCGTCCGCTGCTGCCTGATGTTTTTCATATGACTTTACCATTTTCAGAAAAGCTGCTTTCTTCACTCTCCTCCTATAGTTTGTATCATATGACCGGATATAATCATTTAAATTTTATTTTTTTCTGTCTCAGTGAAACCCATGATTTATTTATCATCGGACCTTATCTGACCGACCTTCCTCATCAGGATTCTTGCGCCGAGATTTTGCAGAGCTATGGCCTGACTGCCTCGCTCTCCCTTGCGCTTTATCAGTATTACCTTGCTCTTCCCATCAGCGAACATGCCAAAGTCATTTCCATCGGCCGCACCTGTTGCCAGCTGCTCAATGACTATGACGGAACGATCTCCTATGAGCCTTTACAGCAAACAATTGTGTCACACCTGCAGAATACACCGGCTGCCGATAATTATGATTCTATGGCAAAGTTGGTGGCCAGACGTTATGAATTGGAACGCTTGATGTTATCCGAAGTACAATCGGGCAATGCAGAAAAAGCCACCGCTTATTTTTCAGAACTGTATAGTACCATAAAAGTTCTGATTCGAAGCGATGACCCCATCCGCAATCGTAAAAATTTGGCATTTGCATTCAATACGATGCTCAGAAAATCGCTGGATGAGACCGGCATCCATCCGATTTACATTGACATCTTATCCAATAATTTTGCCTATCTAATCGAAAGCTGTGATTCTATCCTGAAGGTAGAAGAGCTGTTCTATCAAATGATTACTTTTTATTGTTCTTTCGTTCAGAAATACCGACCGGAAGGCAGCTCCCCTCTC
>JAVXIV010000097.1:0-7639 GCA_036785645.1 Hungatella sp. | reverse complement strand
TAACCATTTTAAAGATATTACACTAACTAAATGACATTGCCCTCTGAACAGTTACGGTTGATGTTGTTATCTGTATGAAGCAGGTTGTACACAATTGCAGAAAAAGTCTCGATTCCCTGAGTCAGCACTTGTTCATCGAAATCAAATCCGGTGGTATGCTGCGGAGAAGCCATGGTCGTCATAGAACGCATATACGCTGCTTTTCCTCCATGTGACTGTACCCGATTCATCATCAGTGAGATATCCTCGCTGCCCCAGTTCTGTGCATTCTCACAGCTGCTGACTCTAAGGTTATGAAGGTGTGTCCGAACCAGTTCTCCAATTTGTGTCAAAAAATCCTCGTCACTGTGCTGGGATTCCGCGGTGCCCAGCATCACCATCTCACAACCACATCCGCTCATCTCTCCTGCACCAAAGCAAACCCTTCTGGCTGCTTCTTCCATATAATGATTAATTTCCGTGGTTTCTCCGCGCACTTCAATCTGCATCATGGCTTCATCCGGAATGACATTGCGCCCGGTTCCACCGCAGATCTTACCGATATTGATACGGCTGATCCCTTCACTATGCCGCGGAATGGCCGTCAGATTGAGCACTGCATTGGCTGCAGCTACGATGGCACTTGCACCTTTTTCCGGGAATCCACCCGCATGCGCTGCTTTTCCATGGTAAAACACATCGTATTTTGTCGTGGCCAGAGAGCCATAGGTTCCCGGAGTCACATCTGCGTCATCCGGTCCGTCATTGGGTGCAATGTGAGTTCCAACAAAATAATCTACATCATCTAAATGTCCCTTGGCGACCATCGCTCTAGCCCCCTTGGTGCCTTCTTCTCCTGGTTGAAACAGCAGTTTTACCGTGCCATGCAGTTCTGTCTTTATCTGCATCAATACTTCGGCCACACCCAATCCAATGGTGGCATGCCCATCATGCCCACAGGCATGCATCATACCCGCATTGACAGAAGAAAATCCCTCTCGAAACGGTCTGTGTGACTCTCCATGATCTTCTACCAGACCAAGTGCATCAATATCAAATCGCAGACCGATCACAGGACCCGGACCGCATTTTAAGATTCCAATCACACCGGTATAACCTTGCTTCATCTCCTCCGTCAAGTATTTTGTCGGAGTATCTTGTTGCAAAATTTGTGTTATGTGAGCTTCTAATATGTTTTCCTCAGGAACTCCAATTCTGGCAGTTTCTTCACAAACTGCTTTGCCGGTCAGTACCTCATAACCAAGCTCGGTCAGTATCTTTGCAATGATTGCCGATGTCCGCATCTCCAACCATGCGGTTTCCGGATATTTGTGGAAGTCTCTCCTTTGACGAATGCTTTTATCTTCCAATTCTTTTGATAATTCTATGATTTTTGAATACATCTTCCTACTTCCTTTCTCTAACTCCTTACGTGATCTATTAGAATTTTAGCATAAGTAATCAGTAAAAACAATTGATGAAAGCAAGTTTCCATCGTATAATGACAGTATAACGATTTAGTGAAAATTATGGAGGATTTTATGAAACCGATTTTAGTAATTGGCTCTACCTGTGTCGATATTATGATTAAGATTGACCATCTGCCGCATTCTCAGGAGAATCTTCATCCGACTTCTCAGTCTATGGCTCTGGGTGGCTGTGCCTATAATGTTGCTTCGATTTTAAACTTATTTGAAATACCACATACCTTTATCTCGCCGGTTGGCGGTGGCATCTATGGCGATTATGTGAAAAAGCACTTAGAACAGCAAGGAATTTCTATCCCAATCTATTTGCCGGAACAAGAAAACGGATGCTGCTACTGTTTAGTAGAAGCATCCGGTGAACGTACTTTTATGTCTTACCATGGAGTGGAATACCGTTTCCAAAAAGAATGGATGAACGACTATGAGATTGCAGATTACTCCATGATCTATCTCTGTGGTTTGGAAATTGGAGAAGATACCGGGATCCAATTGATTGAATATCTGGAGGAGCACCCGGGTCCAACGATCTGCTTTGCCCCCGGTCCCCGCGGAATCCTAATCGGTCATGACCAATTAAACCGCTTGCTGGCACTGCATCCCCTACTGCATGTCAATGAAATCGAAGCCCTTGAGTTAAGTCACTGCAGCCAAGTGGAAGAAGCCGCCAAAGTCTTACAGACCATGACCCATAACACAGTGATTATCACCTTGGGGGAACGAGGTGCTTACTGTCGGGAGGCAGATGGAACCACCTATGCAGCTCCCGGAATTCCGGTTGATGTCGTAGATACCATCGGTGCCGGAGATGCGCACATTGGCACGATTCTATCCTGCTTGGCGAAAGACCGGTCTCTAAAAGAAGCCATCGTCAAAGCTAATCAGGTATCTGCTGCCGTAGTTGGGGTCTCAGGAGCGTCTCTTTCCCCTGAAGCTTTTCTAAACCACCGATTTTAATCCCAGTGTTCGTTCGATGATCAGCATCACCCCTAAGGTAATTGCCATCAGCAGTGTAGCAAGTGCCGCAATCGTCGGATCAAAATGATACTCTACATAGTTCATCATTTCAATCGGCAGCATGGTAACACCGGCACTGGTTAAAAATGCCGACAGTGATACGTTATTAAAGGAATTGATGATCGCCATAATACAAGCGGATGCGATTCCGGATTTGATATTGGGCAGTACAATATGGAAAAAAGTATAAAGTTGACCGGCTCCCAGAATTCTGGCTGCCTCTTCGGTAGCAAAATCAAAATTTGCCAAACTGGAGGTCACAACCCGCATCACATAAGGAATGGATAGGATCGTGTGCCCAATCAGTAAACTCGGAAGTGCCGGAAGATGATAACGATTTACCACATAACGAAGCAATACAAAGCCTAAGACAATCACCGGAATCAAAACCGGAGACAGAAATAAGGCTTTGATTGCTTCTTTGCCCTTAAAGCGATAACGATTCAGTGCATAGGCAGCCGGAAGTCCCAGCAGGAGTGCCAGAAGGGTTGCCAGCAGAGCGATGAGAATACTGTACTTTGCAGCCATCCCGAAAGATTTCACCTTCAGGATCTGCTCATACCAGCGAAGTGTAAATCCCTCTCCCGGAAATTTCAGATACGTGGTATCACTAAAAGAAGCTGCCGCAATCACCAAAAGTGGTCCTACCAAGAAGATATAAACAGCTATGGTAATCAATAAGAGAGATTTACTTTTCTTCATAAGAAGCTCCTTTGAAGTTATTTTACAGAAAATAATTCATTCCACTTTTCGGTCCAAGCTGCCTTGTTGGTATTGATCAGAGACCAATCCGGCAATAATATTTTATCGACCATTTCTTTTCCATAAGTAAAGTTGGCGGATTGCTCCGGTGTCAATTCGATATCGGTTCGAGCAGGAGAATCCACACCATCCAAAGCTTCTGCCAGCTGAACTTCTTTGGAAATATAGAAATTGACAAATTCTTCTGCCAGTTCTTTGTTTTTCGTACCTTTTATGACATTGATGGTATTGTATCCGCTATAGCTGCCCTCTTTTGGATCTACCCATACATAATCTTCGGAAGCCGCTTTCGCTGCAGTATAGGAATAATCCAGTAATACGGCTGCAGAGATTTCTCCTTGATTCAACATGGTAATGGTATCGTTGGCACTGGTATAGGTCTTCACAACATTGGGTTTTAATTCTTGTAATTTTGCAAAGATTGCCTCGTCATCCGTTCCGGGGGCAAGTCCCAGCATCTTAGCTACCGAATAATAGAATAATGGACCGGTAGTTGCCGTGATATCCGGAATGGCAATGGAGCCTTTTAAATCGGCATTCCATAAATCTTCCCAAGAAGTGATCTCCATGGGTACCGTGGCAGAATCATAGACAATACCCAAACGGTTAAAGCTATATACCGGACCGTAGTCTTCACCAAATGGAGCTTTGGCAATCTCATACAGCGCATCTACATTGGTAAGTTTTTTTCTGTCTATCGTTTCAATGAAACCGGAATCAATAAGATCTGCAATGAAAGCATCCCCGATGACTACCACATCATAATTGGCCGGAGACTCCTTGATTTTGGTGACACGTTCTGAATTCTTGCCTCCTTCTACGATGAGTTCACAACCGGTTGCTTTCATAAAAGGATCATAGATATTCTTCTGCAATAATTCTGCATTGAATGAAAAATTGGAAATTGTCAGTTTCTGTCCTGCAAAAGGCAGTTCTGTGGCTGCAGCTGTGGTCGTTCCTGCTGCGGTGGTTGTGGCTGCGGCTGTGGCTGCTTCCGATGCCTTGGTTGTCTCAGCGGTAGTTGTTCCCTTACATGCAGCTAAAGAACCGGATACCATGACGGCTGCCATTACCATTGCTAATGCTCTTTTCTTCATAATTTTCTCCCTTTTCTTACAATAATATAATTTTGTTTGGTGCCAGAGATAGCGTTACCTGATCTCCTATTTTGTAAACATATTCCTGATCCGTGCTGACTTCCAACTCCCCAATATCAGTTTTTACATTGTACTGACAGCGCTTACCAAGAAATGTGGTTACCATAATTTCGCCGGCGATTGCATTGACCAATAGACTGTCTGCCGGGGCAATCACCAAATCTTCCGGACGGATGCAGGCACGGAAAGAAGTACCTGACTTTCCCTGTGAGACGGTAAATTCATGACCATCCACCGTTTGATAGGAATCACGTCCCTCTGTGTGGGTCAGCTCGATAAAATTCTCAAATCCCACAAAACGGGCAATAAACTCGGTAGCAGGACGATTGTAAATAACGGACGGAGCATCCATCTGTTCGATTACACCCTGATTCATAATGGCTACCTTATCGGAAATCGCAAAGCACTCTTCCTGATCATGAGTTACATAAATCGCAGTAAAACCAAACGTTTGCTGTAAACGCCGAATCTCGACGCGCATCTTGACGCGCAGCTTGGCATCTAAATTGCTAAGTGGTTCGTCTAACAGGAGGAGATCCGGTTTGATCACCAAAGCTCTGGCAAGAGCCACTCTCTGCCGCTGCCCACCCGATAATTCCTTGGGGAAACGTGCTTCAAATCCCAGTAAATCTACCGTTTCCAGCATAGCAGCTACTTCTTTTTTGATCTCCGTTTCGGACTTTTTTCGCATCCTCAAGCCAAAGGCAACATTGTCATAAATCGTCATATGCGGAAATAGTGCATAGCTTTGGAATACAAAACCAAAATTGCGTTTATGCAGTGGAACGTTGGTATAATCCTTGCCATCAAATAAGAATTTTCCGGACATCGGATTGGAAAATCCGGCAATCAGACGCAGCGTTGTGGTCTTTCCGCAACCACTGGAACCTAGGAGCGATACCAATTCTCCTTTCTCTACTTTAAAATTCAGATCCTTTAAAATGACATTCTGGTCATAGCCAGCTGTAATATTCTGTAATTCCAATAGTGCCATGGGTTCTCCTCTTCTATATCGTAGGATTGAGCTTCCTGCTAAGCGTATTAATCACACCCGTAACCGTAATCGTAATCAGTATCATAATCACAGCGATTACCGATGCCTGAGTCCAGTCTCCCAGTGACATCGCCTGTTGATAGATCATCGTAGCCAAGACTCTGGTATCGGTTCCTCCCAGCAGCTGTGGGGTTGTATAAGCCGTCAGGCATCCGGTAAACACCAACACACTTCCGGTCACAAGCCCGGGAATGCTAAGCGGAAGCACAATATGACGAAATGCCCCCAGACGGGTTGCCCCCAGATTGTAGGCTGCCAAATTCAAATCTTCAGAGATATTATCCATCACACCAATGAGAGAGAGAATCATCAGAGGAAGAAATAACTGTACAAATCCAATGACCATCGAAAATTCATTGTAGAGCATACTGATTGGCTTAGCAATGAGACCCAAGTTCACAAGCGTGGTATTGACAAACCCTTTTTTTCCCAAAATCACCATCCAGCTAAACGAACGGATCACCGGACTGGTAAACATGGGAAATACCGCCAATGCCATGAGCATTCCCTTATTTTTAGAATATTTAGAAATATAGTAAGAGGTCGGAAATCCCAAAAACGCGCAAATTACGGTACTGATCAAACTCAGTTTAATACTGCGCAGAAAGACTTGCTTGAAATACGTACTGGAACATAGCTTAACATATTCCGCAAGAGAGAAACTGCCATTTTCATTGAAAAAGGTTTTAAAGATCAGTGAACATAACGGAATCAGCATAAAAAACGCAATAAAGATCGTTCCCGGCAATAGTAACAGCAAATAACTCTTGGATTTTTTCATTGTATCTCCTTTCGTACAAAATAACATCGTACGCATCAAAAGTCAACTGTTAAAGCAGATCCTGATAAGCCTGTGCTTTTTCAAAAAATCCACCCATCTGCCTTTGTAAGGCTTCCCGCTCTGCCGATAAATCGGTGAAAAGCAGCTTCTTGTGACGAACCAAAAGTCTGCCATTGATCATGACCGTATCAACCAGAGACGCATTGGCAGAATAAACTAACAGAGAATAGGGATTATAACTTGGGAACATCATCACGGACTGCGTTTCCACCAAAACCAAATCTGCCTTTTTTCCGGGTTCAATCGATCCGATTCTGCTCTCTGCACCTAACACCGCTGCTCCGCCCATCGTGCCCAGTCGCACAATCTCTTGCGCCGGAAATAGACTTCGGTCATGATAATAGGTCTTCTGAAAGGATGCAAACAGGCGAAACTGTGTAAATAGATCCAGCGTATTGCCGGAGGATGGTCCATCGGTGCCAAGTCCCACCGGAATCCGGTGATTTTGCATCGCTTTCACCGGAGCCACACCCTTACCGGCTTTTGTGTTGGAGCCAATACAATGTGAAACTTTCACACCGGCCTCTGCCATCAGTTCCAGATCATGTTCCGTCATATGGATACAATGTACCGCAATCATGCGGTCATCCAGCAATCCATGTGCAGATAAGAATTCCGTCGGAGTTTGATCATAAGTCTCTCGGAAATAATCCAGTTCATAATCCATTTCGCTGACATGCAGCATCCACGGAACCTCGTATTTTTGAGCTAACTGTTGTGCTTTTTGCAAGGCTTCCGGAGAGTTGGTATTGGTTGCATGCGGTGCAATCATGGGCATAATGAGAGGATGATCTTTCCATTCCTGTAGAAATTTCTCCCCGTATATTAACCCGCCATAAGGATCCGGACTATCGCAGGTCGCCATCTGTATCACCGTTTCTCCCAGATAGCCGCGCATCCCCAATTCTTCACAGGCTTTGGCTACCTGATCTTCAAAATAGTACATATCGGCAAAGGTCGTGATACCGGCCAAGAGCATCTCACAGATTCCGTAGCGAGCCGCCGCATATACAAGTTCCGGTGTCATCGCTTCTAATTCCAGTGGAAATAAGAACCTTCGCAGACGATCCGGGCAGTCATCGCCCATGCTTCGAAATGGTATCATGGATACATGAGCATGTGTGTTGACCATACCCGGCATTAAGATCCCATGCTCCCCATCTAAATAAGTATCATATTCTTCCGGACAGATTCCGGTACCAAGGCACTTGATTTCCTGATCTTCGACCAATACATAACTATCCGGAATCAATTGCATGGCTTCATTCATCGTAAGTATTTTTAAGTGATCCAGTAATGTTTTAATGTGTGCTCCTTTAAATTATCGATCTTATTATGTATAAAT
>JAVXIV010000096.1:0-7644 GCA_036785645.1 Hungatella sp. | reverse complement strand
AGATGGCATCCTTTAGCAATATGCTTTCCGGTATGCTAAAAACACAAGGACAAAAGAACGATTTTGCGAAAAACGGTATTACACAGGATCTGTTTAAGCAGCTCAGCCCAACCGCTTCGGATCGTGTCAAGGCGACCCAAGCGATATCGGAAGATGGGGAGTGGGGCGTGAAAGCCGTGGCCGGAAGAATCATGGATATGGCAGTGGCATTATCCGGAGGAGATCCATCCAAGATTGCGTTGCTGAAAGATGCAGTAGAGAAGGGGTTTGAAGCAGCCGGTGCAGCATGGGGCGGCAAGATGCCTTCGATTACCGATCAGACACATGAAGAGATTGGCAAGAGGTTTGAATATTGGGAGAAAAACGGAAGCCTCGACGGTTATAGCATGGGGGACGAGAAATAGTATTTTCAAAGCTGTTAAAATGGCGGGTGTTTCTGACAACAGAGATGCCCGCCATTTACATTTTACTATAAATATAGTACAATGGATTTTAATATTAAGATGGGAGTATTGTGAGTATATGAAGAAATACGACTATATTTTAGTGGGCAGCGGATTATATGCGGGAGTTTTTGCATATCAGGTCAGACGGCAGGGCAAGACATGTCTGGTTCTTGAAAAAAGAGATCACATCGGAGGCAATCTTTATTGCGAGGAGGTGGAGGGAATCCACGTACATCGCTATGGCGCACATATCTTCCATACCAGCAATCGCGAGGTTTGGGATTTTGTGAATCAATTGGTGGAATTCAATCGCTATACCAACAGTCCGGTAGCTAATTACAAGGGTGAGATGTACAATATGCCCTTCAATATGAACACATTTAGCAAGATGTGGGGAATCTCAACTCCGGCCGAGGCGAAAGCGAAGATTGATGAACAAAAAGCCTGTATCGTGGGAGAACCGAAGAACTTGGAGGAACAGGCGATTCGCTTGGTTGGAACCGACATCTATGAGAAATTGGTGAAGGGATATACAGAGAAACAGTGGGGGCGTGACTGCAAGGAGCTTCCGGCTTTTATCATCAAAAGACTTCCGGTGCGCTATACCTATGACAATAATTATTTTAATGACCTTTATCAGGGCATTCCGATCGGTGGTTACAATGTGATGATAGAGAAACTTTTTGAGGACTGTGACATTGAGACCGGTGTGGATTATTTGGAGCATCGGGAAGATTACCGAGCTATGGGTGAGACCGTAGTTTATACCGGAACGATCGATGCCTATTTCGATGACCGATTTGGGAAACTGGAATATCGCAGCCTGCGGTTTGAGACCGAGGTGGTGGATACGGACAATTATCAGGGTGTGGCTGTAGTGAATTATACAGATCGTGAGACTCCTTATACCAGAGTGATTGAGCACAAACATTTCGAATTTGGAACTCAGGCAAAATCTGTGATTACGAAAGAATATCCGGCAGAACGTGCAGAGGGCATGGAACCATATTATCCGGTGAACGATGAAAAAAATCAAACACTGTACAGCCGTTATGCGGAACTTGCAGCCGGTGAGGAAGGTGTGATCTTCGGCGGGCGGTTGGGCGAGTACCGCTATTACGATATGGATAAAGTCATTGAATCTGCTCTGCGCCAAGCGGCGGCAGAGTTTGTGAAAATAAGATAGCTACCGAAGAAAAGGGAGAAAATCATGAAGGCTGTATATGCGTCAAACGATCATTATGCCAGACATCTGGGCACTTCGCTGTATTCTCTTTTGGACTGCAATCAAGCGATGGAAGAAATTACGGTATACCTTCTGTCCGTGAATCTGTCACAGAAAAACCTGAGCTGTCTGCACGCAATTGCGAAGAGGTTTGGACGAACCTTGGAGGTCATAGAACTGGGAGAGGTGAAGAATAAATTTGATTATTCTATTGATACCGGTGGTTTTGATATCAGTACGATGAGCCGTTTATTTATCGGTGATGTGCTCCCCATGGAGACAGAGCGGGTTCTCTATTTGGACTGTGATGTGGTGGTAACCCAATCTTTGCAGAAACTGTGGAATACAGATTTGGGTCATGATATAATCGGTGCTGTGATGGAGCCGACGATCTACCAATCTGTGAAAGAGGCGATTGATTTAAAGGCATCGGATCCTTATTATAATGCAGGCGTTTTGCTGGTGAATTTGAGACGTTGGCGCGAAGAGGGCGTTCAAAAGCAACTCTTGGATTTCTATCAAAGTAAAGGCGGACGGTTGTTTGCCTGTGATCAGGATGCCATCAATGGTGCCTTAAAAGGCCGTATCAAACCACTTTCTCCCCGATACAATTTTTTTACAAACTATCGGTATTTTGCTTATGAAGAACTGGTATCTTTGTCTTTGACCTACCGAGTGGTGCCCAAAGCGTTGTTTATGCAGGCCAAACGGCATCCGGCCATCATTCATTATATGGGAGATGAGAGACCTTGGATCGCCGGGAATCTCAATCATTATCGCAAAGCATATGAACACTATCTGGCGGAGACCCCATGGTGCGGAACTCCAAAAGAACCGGGACATCGGATCTATATGCTGGCTTATCACCTGCTAGATTATGTAACGGTGATTTCTCCCGATTTACGCCGCATCATCAGTCGCCACTTTGGTATGAAAGCCGTCAATGCGAGGAAAAAGAATTCATGAAGATCAGTTGTATCGTATTAAATTATAATGATGCCCGCAATACCATTGCCCAGATTCTGCGAATTCGGGCATATCGGTGCTTGGATTCGGTCATTGTGGTGGACAATGCGTCCACGGACGATTCCATTCAACAACTAGAACCTTATATCGGTGAGAAGGTGATACTGCTTGCGTTGGAGCACAATGCCGGATATGGCGCGGGCAACAATGCGGGACTTCATTATGCTTATGAGGCATTACAGGCAACTCATGCCGTCATTGCCAATCCGGATACTGACTTTACAGAACCTTGTGTACAGGAATTGGCGCAGCTTTTTGAGGGTCACCAAGATTTAGGAGTGGCGGCAGCCTCGATGGTAGATGGATCGGGCGGAAGTCAGGCGGGTGGCTGGCCGCTGCGCTCGTGGCTGAAGGATCTTTTGGACACGGGACCTGTGTGCCGTCGGATCTTTCGGGCGGCCTTACGCTATCCGACGGATTACGGTAAGGGAAAACGTGCAGTTTATGTAGATGTGGTTCACGGCTCCATGCTGATGGTGGATTTGGAGAAGATGATGATCTGCGGTGCCTATGATGAACGGGTCTTTCTCTATGGAGAGGAGAACATTCTCGGATTTCGGATGAAGTATGCCGGTTTTCGAACAGTGCAGCTTCTGGGGCAGACTTATCTGCATGAGAATTCAGGGACGATTTCCAAGACCTATGAGACCTATAGCAGAAGACAAAAGTTAAGATATGAGAGTGCGCGGTTTTATTATCGGAATTATTTGCATATTGATCCATTTCAAATGGCGGTGACTCGTTTGTTTCATCAAGTGGTTTTATTTGAAATTTGGTTTTGTAAAAATGTACTTCGAATGTCCTGGTAAAAGGAGGTAAGACATGGCAGATTTAATTTCAATCATAGTTCCGGTATATCAATCTGAGAAGTATTTGAATCAATGCATTGAATCGATTCTAAAGCAGACCTATGGAAATCTGGAATTGATGCTTGTAGATGATGGATCTACGGATCATTCTTTGGCGATCTGTCGGGAATATGCAGACCGGGATGCGCGGGTGAAGGTGATTCACCAAGAGAATCATGGTGTGTCTGCGGCCAGAAATGCGGGACTTCGCCAAGCGAGCGGAGATTACTTGATGCTGATTGATGGGGATGACTATATTCACCCTTATATGGTTGCAGAGCTCTTGGCTGCTGTCCATTTACAGCGTGCCGACATGGTGATCTGTGGATTTCAGATGGTGTACGAAGACGAAACTCCCACAGAGAAGCACAGCATAGAAACTCCGTTTGCGGGAACCTTGGAAGAATTTTTAAATGAACAGCTCATTCCTCTGTATGACCGCTTACTGATCCATACGCAGAGTAATAAGATGTATTCTGCCAGACTTCAACGTAAATATCAGCTTTTTTACCAAGAAGATATGGCAATCAATGAAGATGTCTGCATTTCGATCAAGATGCTTCGTCATTGCCGCCGTGTTGCGTGTATCAAAGGTGATTTCCTGAATTATCGGCAGTATAGCCGTCCCCAGAGTCTGGTGACTCGCTTCAATGACAATGGTGTGGAAACATGCTTTGCACTTTTAAAGGTAATCAGATCCTGCTTAAAAGCGGGACATGCTTCGCCGTCCACGGTAAATCAAATCAACAACCGCATGATTTTTCATATCTGCGGATTTGCCGGTCTGTCTTATTATCGATCGGATTGGTCCCTGCATCGGTGCTACAAAGAGATCAAGAATCTGGCAGTGCGACCGGAATTTCAAAAGCTTTTGCGGGAAACGATGCCGGAGGGAACGAAGAATAAGACGGCGGCCTTTGTCTTGAGTCGTCGGTGGTGCTGGATTTATCATATGATGTGCGTTGCATTCTACCGCAAGCAGAGAAATCAGCGGAAACAGGACAAGAGGAAGACACATGAATAAGGAACCCGAGAAGATATTGGTGACACGATCCTCCATGCCACCGATCGAGGAATATGTAGAAAAATTACAGAAGATCTGGGACAGTGCCTGGCTGACCAACATGGGGGAGTACCACGAGGAATTCAAAGGAGATTTGAAAAGCTATCTGGAAGTGCCGGAGGTGGAGCTTTTTGTCAATGGGCATATGGCACTGGAGATGGTGATTCAGGCATTTAAGTTGGAGGGCGAGGTGATTACGACACCGTTTAGCTTTGCTTCTACGACGCATGCGATTGTCCGTAACGGATTGACCCCGGTCTTTTGTGATATCAATCGGGACGATTTTACGATGGACGTCAATCTTTTGGAGGATCTGATTACGGATCGAACCTGTGCGATTCTCCCGACACACGTCTATGGCAATCTCTGTGATGTGGTGCGGATTCGTGAGATCGCAACGCGCCATAATCTGAAAGTCATCTACGATGCGGCGCACACCTTTGGAGAACGCTATGACGGAGTTGGAATTGGCAACTTTGGGGATGCGTCTATGTTCAGCTTTCATGCAACCAAGGTTTTTAACAGCATCGAGGGTGGAGCAGTGACCTATGGGGAATCCTGGCTTTCGGATCGCTTATACCAGTTGAAGAATTTTGGAATTACCGGAAAAGAATCAGTAGAATATGTAGGCGGCAATGCTAAAATGAATGAATTTCAAGCTGCTATGGGTATTTGCAACTTAAAATACATTGACCGTGAGATCGGCAAGAGAAAGCAAGTATCCGAGCATTACCGCAAACGTCTCTCACAAGTGGAAGGCATTCGCTTGGCGAAGGAAAATCCGCGTGTGACTTATAATTATGCATATTTTCCGGTGATTTTTGATGGATATCAAAAAACAAGAGATGAGATCTATGAGCTCTTAGCCGCGCACAATATATTTGCCAGAAAGTATTTCTATCCTTGCATCAATGCATTTGAGTGTTATCGGGATCGCTTTGATCCGGATGCAACTCCGGTGGCACAAGCGATCTCAAAACAGGTTTTGACCCTTCCTTTGTATGCAGATCTCCAACCGGAGACTGTGGATCGGATCTGTGATGTGATTTTGAATGAGGGAGGAATCCGATAACATGGAGCAAGCATATGAGTACGAGGTCAGTATTTGCTGTCTGGCATTCAATCATGAGCCTTACATTCGAAAAGCATTGGATAGTTTTTTGATGCAGAAGACGGATTTTAAGTTTGAAGTTGTGATTCATGATGATCACTCTACGGATCAAACGGCTGCGATTATCCGAGAATATGAGGAACGCTATCCCGCGATCATCCATCCGCTGTATCAGGCAGAAAACCAATATTCACAGGGGATTCGAAATATCAGCGGAGCCTTTAATTTTCCGAGGGCACAGGGTAAATATATCGCCATGTGTGAGGGAGACGATTTCTGGTGTGATGACCATAAACTAAAGCTGCAGGTAGACTATATGGAGGCACATCCGGATTGTATGCTGTGTTTCCATGCGGCGGGGATCGAATCGGAGGATCAGGCACTGCGCAGTAGGCGGATTCGCCCCTATGTGGGAGATCGGATCTGTACCGAGGAAGATGTAATCGATAAAAAAGCCAATTATCCGACGGCATCTCTTTTATTTCGGACGGCATCGGTGAAGCATTTGCCCAAGTATTATGAAGAATGCCCGGTGGGAGATATTCCTTTACAAATTTATTTGGTGGATCAGGGATATGCTTACTATATGGATCGCCGGATGTCGGTTTACCGTCAGGGTGTGGCAGTATCCTGGAGTGAACAGATGGAACAGGGGAATTATGAGCAGAAGTTGACGGATCATCATCGAAAGATGAAAGAGATGTTTACGGCATTTGATCGGGAAACCTATGGCCGTTATCATGAGGCGGTGGAAAGCGCGATGCAGCGGATGGATTTTCTGACCCAACTGAATGTACGGCATTATAGGCAGGCAAGGCAGCCGCAATATCGCAGGTATTATCTGGAGCTGCCGCTGCGCACCAGGATGTTGATTGATTTGGAGCTTTACTGCCCGGCGATGTATCGGCTGCTTCAAAAAGCATGGTATGGGCTGCACCGATAGCGGGTGAATCAGGAGGACGAGATCGTATGGAATTAAAGATAAAAGAAACACCGATTCAGACCATTACATGGCCCAATCTTACCAATCAGATTGATATGAAGAGAGAGGATATGATTCCTTTCTCTTTTGGCGGCAATAAAGTGCGCATTGGATATGAATACTGGATGGATGCAAGGGCACAAGGCTGTGATACGATGATTGCCTACGGCAGCAGCCGCTCCAATATGTGCCGCGTGATTGCAACGCTGTGCAAGTGTTCGGATATGTCTTGCTATGTAGTTTCACCCATGGAGGAGCAGGAAGGCTATGCGGCCAGCGGCAATAGCCGGATTCTGGAATCTATGAATATTCCGGTGATTATCTGTCAAAGGGAGCAGGTGGCAGAGACCTTGAGCAAGCTGATGCAGGGACTGCGTCAGGAAGGAAAAAATCCCTACTATATCTTGGGAGATGCGCATGGTCGTGGTCATGAAGCGGTTGGTAACCGTGCTTACGAAAAAGTATTTCAGGAGATCCTAAAACAAGAAGAGGTGCAGGGATATGCCTATCAATATATCTTTCTGGCTTCCGGTACCGGCACGACGCAGAGCGGACTCATCAGTGGGCAGGCAGAATTTGGCAGAGACAGAGAACACCGGATCATAGGAATTTCCATTGCCCGTGATGCCGAGCACGGTGTGGCAGCGATTCAGGAGAAGCTGCCTGAGCAGTTGTGGAACCGGATTCAATTTGTAGATGGCTACCGAGGCGGCGGCTATGGGGAACGGCAGGAGGAGATGACCGAACTGATCCAACAGATGATGGAGCGTAACGGCATCCCACTGGATGCGACCTATACCGGAAAAGCTTTTCGCGGGATGCTTTTATGGCTGGAAGCGCATCAGATCAGCGGAGCACGCGTGCTATTTCTCCATACGGGAGGGACGCCGCTGTACTTTGACGAATTGTATGTCAATACAAGCTTGGATCAGTAGGAGAATAT
>JAVXIV010000095.1:0-7650 GCA_036785645.1 Hungatella sp. | reverse complement strand
AGTAGATAAGTTCCTACATAATAAAAAGGATGAGGTACTGTCCCCATCCTTTTATCATGCGGGGTTCGAAATCCCCAGCACTTTCGTCTTGGAAGTATCGTTTCCACGAATCTCCCCGGTATATTGAATCACAATCCGGTCTCCGGTGACCATGCCATTTTTTAGATCATATACCACGTCGTCCTCCTTGGTGAAAATCAGCCTTTCACCATCTGCCGTCTGAATGATGACAGAATTCATCGTAGCATCTACAACTTCGCCTGTGACGGTCTTAGCTTCCTCCGCAGCAACCTCAATATCGGTTCCGACCGCTGTGGTGGTTGCTGTTTCTGTCTCCTTTGCCTCAGGGGGTGCCGTTGTCTCCGCGGTGACCGTAGTTTCTGTGGTGAGCACAGTTTCCGTCTCCGGCTTCGCCTGTTTGGGAGTACAGGCCGCCATCACAGATGCCATGCCCAATGCCATGACGCATAAAATTATTTTTTTCATCCTAACCTCTCTTTCTTCTTATTTGCCCTATCTTAAAGCGTATCCCCATAGCGTCCCAAAAAGTTCTTGGTTCTCTCATTGCTCGAGGCAAATACCTCCGCCGGCGTTCCTTCCTCTACAATGAGGCCATCCGCCATGAAGATCACCCGATCCGAGATATCTTTTGCAAATGCCATCTCATGAGTTACAATCACCATCGTAATATGCAGGTCTGCCAATGAGCGAATGACTTTCAGCACTTCCCCTGTCAATTCCGGATCCAGTGCAGAAGTTGGTTCATCAAAAAACAAAATTTTGGGATTCAATGCCAGAGCACGGGCAATCGCCACCCGTTGACATTGCCCCCCCGATAGTTGGCAAGGATATGCATCTTCCTTCTCTTCCAATCCCATCTTTCTAAGCAGTTCTCTAGCCATTTGAAAGACCTCTGTCTTTTCGCGCCGCTGTACATGGATCGGGGCATCGGTAATATTCTTCATCACGGAATAATGCGGAAAAAGATTGAAATTTTGAAATACCAAACCATAGTTCCTCTGAATCTCTTTTAGCTTTGTTTTCTTCGCATAAACAGCCTGCCCCGCATCATCCGTCCAAGCAGCTTTTTCTCCTAAATAAATAAGTTCTCCGCTGTCCATACCCTCCAGCATCGTTGCGCAGCGAAGCAAGGTGGATTTACCGGATCCGGAGGGCCCTATAATCGAAACAATTTCTCCCTCTTTTACCTCCAGAGAGATATCACGGATGACTCTGGGGGCATCAAAGGACTTTTCTAAGTGATGAATCTCTAATAAATTCATAATACCTCCCTATTGATAATACGCAAGTTTCTTCTCAATCCGTTCCATCGACACCGCCACCAAAAGATTGAAACTATAGTAGAATAATCCGGCCGCCACAAAAGGAACCAAGCTGGTCTGAGAAGATGCCAACGCTTTGGCAATCGTGAACATCTCCACAACACTAATCGTAAATGCCAAGGAAGTGTCCTTCACCAGTGTAATGACTTCATTGGTAATAGATGGCAAAATCCTTTTCATGACCTGTGGCAGAATAATCTTGAAAAAAGTCTGAATTCGATTATAGCCCAGCACCTTGGCCGCTTCATACTGTCCTGCCGGCACCGATTGGATTCCGCTGCGATAGATTTCTGCAAAATAAGCCGCATAATTGATGACAAACCCAATAAATGCCGCCCACAAGCGATAGTGGCTGTTCTTGATTTGGATACCAAACAAGTAATAAGGTCCAAAATAAACAACCATCAGCTGCAGCATCAGCGGAGTTCCCCGCATGATCGAGATATAGAACTTCACAAGCATGCAGATGATTGGATTTTTCGACATTCTCCCAAAAGCAATCACCAGCCCCAAGGGCAGAGAGAAGATCAAGGTTACTGCAAAGATCTGGATGCTGACCCACATACCACCGATCAGCTGGGAAACGATCATTCCTAAATTCATATCTAATCCGCCTTTATTTTCCTATCGTTGTCACATCTACGCCAAACCATTTTTCTGAAACAGCCCTCATCGTTCCGTCTGCTGCCATCTCTTCTAATGTTTTTTGTACGCGATCTTTGAGTGCATCATTACCCAATTTGAAACCGATTCCGTATTTCTCAGATGCCAAGGTCTCATCCAAAATGATAAAATCCGCTTTCCTCTGCTCGATTTGGTAGCCCGCCACAATGACATCCATCGCAATTGCATCGACGGTTCCCATCTCTAAATCCATAAAAGCAGTATTATAGTCCGGTGTTTTTTGAAGCATTCCAAAAGTTCCCGCCAAAGCACTGTTGTCTTTTAATGCTGCTTCTGCCGAAGAATCTGCCTGAACCTCTACGGTCTTGCCTGCCAAATCCGCCCAAGTCGTAATCCCGGAATCCTTGGCTACTACAAACACCTGACTGTTATCCATGTAGGGAGCACTCCAGGTATAAGCATCTTCCCGACCATTCATCGTAAAACCATTCCAGATACAGTCAATGGTACCGGAAGACAGTTCCATATCTTTGGCATCCCACGCAATCGGTTGTGGAACAAATTCCAGTCCGAGGCGCTTCGCTACTTCCCGAGCCAGTTCCAAATCGAATCCGGTATATTCACCCTTATCATCTAAAAATCCCATTGGCGGAAAATCCTGATCAAAACCTACGGTAAACGTTCCACCCGCTGCCGCTGTCTCTGCTGCTTTCGTGTCTGCTGCTTTCGTGTCTGCTGCTTTTGTCTCTGCCGTCGTACCCGCAGAATTGGTATTCTTAGTTGAACACCCCACCAAAGATGCCATCATGCACCCCGCTAACATCATACCAAAAACTGCTTTTTTCATAACTTTCTCCTCCTTTTCACCGCTTCCGCGGTTACACGTTATCATATTAGCATACGAAAGTGCTTTTGTAAAGAAAAATGGGCGTTTTTCAAAAGCGCCCATAGATATCTACTAACCAACCCAAATGTTCCATATGTTCTTGACGGATCTGATCCCGTTTCATACGCCACCGCCAGTTCGCGCCCAAGGTCCCCGGCGTATTCATCCTGGCTTCATTGCCTAGCTTTAATACATCCTGTACCTGAAATATCACAACACTGGCCACCGAAGCATATGCCACAGCGAAAATCCGATCCACCAGCTCACCATCGTTTTGAATCCTCATGTAATCCCGAATGTACTGCTGCTCCCACCAATTTCTCTGGCTCTGCAAAAAATATCCAACCAAGGTCTCATTGTCATGAGTTCCGCCATATACCACAGAATTGGGAATATAATTGTGAGGCAGATGTTCATTGTCACGATCTCCGCTGAATCCAAACTCCAGAATCTTCATACCCGGAAAACCGGTTTCCGCCAACAGCTGCTTAACCTCCGGGCTAAATATCCCGAGATCTTCCGCAATGATTTTGGTGTCACCAACCGCAGAAACAATCGCATCCGTCAGTTTCTTGCCCGGTCCCTTCATCCACACTCCGGTTTTACCATCCGTTGCATCACCCGGAATCGCATAATACTGAACGACGCCAATAAAATGGTCAATTCGCACGACATCATAAATCCCTGCCGAAGCTTTCATACGAGCTTTCCACCAGGCAAAATCAGTCTCTTCGATCGCTTTCCAATCATAGAGCGGATTGCCCCACAACTGACCGTCATCCGAGAATGCATCCGGCGGAACACCGGCTACCTTAAGAGGTTTCAACGTCTTGGAATCCAGTTGAAACAGTTCCGGATGCATCCAAACATCTACACTGTCCAAGGCCACATAGATCGGAATATCTCCAATCATCTGAATTCCCAGATCATTGACATACGTCTTAAGCGCCATCCATTGACCATAAAAAACAAATTGCAGAAAACTCCAAAATGAGATCTCTTCCGATAGTTTCTTCCGATAGCGGCTCACCGCCTCCGGTTTGCGGAAACGGATATCCTCTTCCCAGTCCTGCCAGCCGGCATGGGCAAATTCGAACTTGCATGCCATATAAAGTGCGTAATCATCTAGCCATGCCCGATTCTCACAGCAAAACAGCAGATACTCCGGCAAAGGGCTATCTTTACTTCTCTCATATGCTTGTTTCAGCACAAGAAAGCGAGAAGCAAACTGTTTATCATAATCTACATAGCCAAATTCTCCGCCCCAATCACAAGCGTCTATTTCCTCTTGCAGCAGAAGTTTCGCTTCCACCAGCATGTCCAAATCTATCAGGTATGGGTTGCCGGCAAATGCCGAAAATGACTGATATGGACTGTCTCCATAACTGGTCGGTCCAACCGGAAGTACCTGCCAATACTGCTGTCTGGCTTGTTTTAATTGATCTGCAAATTCATATGCAGATCTGCCCATCGTTCCAATTCCATAGGGCGAAGGAAGCGCAGATATCGGCATCAGCAATCCTGCCCCTCTTTTAAGCATTGTTTTCATCTCTACCCCTAACGCGGCGCTTTTGCTTTCTCGCCATCTTTTATTGGTGTTACTCTATAAAGCCGCACGAAGCTTCTCTGCCATCTCTTCATACTCGGCATCTGTTAAATATATCTGATCCGGATTCATGCGGAAGGTACCGCCCCACTCGTCTCCGCCGTTGTACTTCGGCACAATATGCATATGCAGATGACATCCGGTATCCCCGTAAGCACCATAGTTGACTTTGTCCGGATGAAATACGCTGTGGACTGCTTTTGCCACTTTGTTCACATCTGTAAAAAATGCAGTTCGCTCTTCATCACTGATGTCTACCATCTCACTCACATGGTCTTTATAGGCCAAAATCACACGCCCGGGCTTACTCTGTTCCTTAAAAATATATAAATATCCACTGTCCATCGCACAAACCGGATAGCCAAATTTCGCCACTAATTCCCCTTGCATACAATACGCACAATTCTGATCCTTCATCCTTATTCTCTCCTTCTCTATTCATCCTAAATCATCATCATTTGACGTTCATTGTATCATATTTTTTAGTCCTCGTATACTATTTTGCCACTACATATGGTATATTTCACCTTACCTTGCAGGGAACGACCGGTAAATGGGGTATTGGAAGATTTCGAGTGGTAGCCCCCTGCAGTCCACACCTCTTTTTCATCGAAAATCACCAGATCTGCCGGTGCACCATTTTGGATGCGTCCACAGTCCAGATGATACAATTTCGCCGGATTTAGGCTCATCTTCTTCATCAGTTCCAATAACGTTAAATAACCCATCCCTACCAATTCCGTGATTCCCAGAGCCAAGGCAGTCTCTAAACCAATGATCCCGCTTGGAGCTTTCGACAGTTCCCGGTTCTTTTCCTCCTGGCTGTGCGGTGCATGATCCGTCGCAATCAAATCCAGCGTTCCATCGCGAAGCCCCTCAATCAATGCCTGACGATCGGCCTCTGTACGTAGAGGAGGATTCATTTTCGCCAAGGCTTTGTGCTGCAGCAGTGCTTCTTCCGTCAACGTAAAATGATGAGGAGTTACTTCTGCCGTCACATGTGCTCCAAGTTCTTTTGCCAGACGAATGATCCTGACGGCGTTCTTAGAACTTAAATGTTGGATATTCACTTGGGCGCCGGTAGCAAGTGCAATCATACAATCTCTCGCTACCAGGGAATCTTCCGCGAGTGCCGGGGAACCATAGAAACCCAGTTGTTCTGCTACCACCCCATGATTAACTCCATTCTGCTGAATAAATGCCGGATCTTCTTCATGAAAGCTGAGCGGAAGATTCAAGATGACTGCTTCTTCCATCGCCGCCTGCACCAGTTTTACATCCAACAGCGGAATCCCATCATCGGTAAAACCAACCGCTCCGGCCTCTTTTAGTGCCTCCATATCCGTCAGTTCCCGGCCTTTCAGCCCCACTGATACTGCTGCATCTGCCAATACATGAATTCCGGTTTTCCTTCCTTCCTCCAGTACATAGCGAAGTGTCGCAGGATTGTCAATCGGCGGATTGGTATTGGCCATACAAACCACCGTAGTATAACCGCCTGCCGCAGCCGCAGCCGCTCCGGTCTTAATATCTTCTTTGTAAGTGAATCCCGGATCTCGAAAATGTACATGCACATCCACCAATCCCGGTGCCACCACATATCCCGATGCGTCGATTACGCGATCATAGGAAGCTTCTGCCCCTGTCCTCCCCACCGACCAAATCCGATCACCCTCCAATACCAAATCCATCACTTGATCCAACCCGCTCTCCGGATCCAGTACTCTGCCGCCTTTCAGTAAAATCATGATTTCCTCTATCCTCTCTTATCCTTCTTCATCCCTACGCGAAAAATCCGCTGCGGAAGCTGAAATACAAATACAATGCCAAGTACAATGGCCACCGCCACTTTCAATGCTGTAAAACCGGTTTGAGCCGCTAATTCTACATCATTGGTTACTATATAGTAGGAGGTCCAGTACAAACCGGCTCCCGGTACCAGCGAAAATATGCCGGGAATCAAAAAGATGGTCACCGGACAACGTTTACGTACTGCAAATAAACGTGATAACAGAATGACCAAAACGGTTGCAAAAAGTGTCGCCTCCGGGGTTGAGCACCAGGGTATCAGCAGAGAATACAAGAGCCACCCAGCTCCTCCGATCAGTCCGCAATAAGGGTAATATTGTCTTGGTACACCATAAAGCACAGAAAATCCCACGGTTCCTATCACCGCAGCCAATACTTGCAGAATCATAACATGATACCTCCTGTAATTCTATGAAATACGGTAAATACCAGTCCAACTCCCATGGCAATACAAAAGAATACCAAGAGTGCATCCAACATACGTACAGATCCCGAAATATAATTTTCATCTGCAATGTCACGAATTGCATTGGTAAAGGCAACTCCCGGCACCAAGGGTATGATTGCCCCAATCGTCATCTGGTTCAAATGCTGTCCAATCCCCAAATAATAAAGAATCACGCAGGCAAGCGTGGCAAAAGCGCCTCCCATAATACTTCCGACAATTTTGGAAAGATGGGGTTTGCTGACCTGCAATACAAATACATAGAGAGCTAATCCCGCCAAAAATGCCGCCGCACTATCGTAGAAACTTCCCCCATAAAGGTAACAAAATGCAGCACTGCCAATTCCCGCAGCAATCACCTGCGCTTTCTTAGTCTTGCCCGGCATCATACGAATCCGTTCCAAGCATGCTTCCACTTCTTCAATCGTATAGCGTCCGTCTTCAATCTCACGGGACAATTGATTGACCGCAGCGACCCGATCCAGATGAGAACTGCTAACCGGAATATGCTGCACCTCAGCAAAATACTGTTCTTGTGTACTGCCGCCTGTCACAAAAATCCCATTACTCAGAGTAAATACATTGTGGGAAGTGATTCCATAATAGCGGCAAATTCTACTGATTGTTTCCTCAACTCGAAATATTTCGGCACCATTTTCCAACAGGATATGTCCGGCCTGCATGGCGACCGCCATTACTTTTCTCTCCTGATTCATCTCCGGTTCTTGCCTTTCTGCCTTTTTTGACTACTCTACGAAAAAGGTTTCTCCTTTTCCATGAATCTCTCGAATTCTATCTCGATATTCCAGCGAGCATGGTAATTCTTTGAGGCGCCTGCCTACACTATAATCTTCCCAAAAATGCATGGGGAATACCACTTCCGCTCCTACTCGCTTCATAAAGTCATCCACTCCCAGATAGAAATTCTCATTCAGTC
>JAVXIV010000094.1:0-7681 GCA_036785645.1 Hungatella sp. | reverse complement strand
ACTGAGTGAAATCATGGAATGGAGCAAGACGCATGCTACCTCAACGATGCATATCTGCTGGGGTGCGCAGGCGGCATTGTACTATCATTTTGGAATCCCAAAGTATGAACGGGATCGAAAATTATCCGGTATTTACCGTCACAAGGTCTTGAACCGCAAAGTTCCCATTGTTCGCGGCTGGGATGATTATGTGATGGCACCGCATTCCCGCCATACAGAGGTGCGTCGAGAAGATATTGAGAAGAATCCGGAACTCATGATTCTGGCAGAATCAGCGGAAGCGGGTCTGCTGCTTGTGATGACGAGGGATGGAAAACAAGTATTTGTTCAAGGACATCCGGAATATGACCGTATGACCCTTAACAGTGAATACCACCGAGATCTGGGCAAGGGATTAAATCCGGGAATTCCGTGTAATTATTATGAAAATGACGATCCTTTTTCACCGCCGATCCTGTCTTGGAGAAATATGGCCAATACGCTGTATACAAATTGGCTGGATTTTTACGTCTACCAGCAAACCCCATATGATCTTTATGAACAGTAAGATCCTTGAAAGAAAAGTGAATATGCGCACTTTTTGTCGAAAAACGGCTTGACTATAACCATAAAGTAATATAGACTTTAAAACATAGTAATTAAAACCACATAAGGTATGGGAGGCATTTGCTATGGTCAAGATTGTTTCGGATTCTTCGTCATTATATACTATAGAAGAGGGACAGAAGGTGGGGCTTACCGCGATTCCGCTTTGTATCAACATAGGAGATTTGCAAGGAAGAGATTTACAGATTGATATGACAGAATTTTATGGGAGAATTCAGAAGGGACAGATTCCGACTTCTTCTCAGCCGCCCATTGGAGAAGTTTTAGAGGTGTATGAGGTCTTTGCGGATGCGGATATTATCAATATCACGATGGCAGATGGTCTGTCAGGAACCTATCAGACCGCTTGTGCAGCGAAAGAGATGACCGCCAATAAAGACCATATTACGGTATTTAACAGTATGACTTTATGCGGGCCGCAGCGTTATCTGGTAGATCATGCACTGGAGATGGAAAGGGTAGGATCCGGTGTCAAAGAGATCATGGACTGGTTGGAGACGGCAAGTAAGAAGAGCGAGTCTTTTCTGATTCCACAGGATTTTTCCTTTTTACGACGCGGTGGGAGATTGACCCCGGTTGCAGCTACCGTGGGTTCTCTGCTTAAATTAAAACCGATTTTACAATTGACAAAAGATGGAATGCGACTGGATAAGTTTGGAATCAAGCGTACCATGACTTCTGCGGTGAACAGTATTATTAAGTATCTGGGTGGGGGGCAGTTGGGTGAGCAACACATTATGTACATTTCCCATGCGGATGCTTATCATGATGCAATTCATATCAAGGAACTGTTTGAAACTGCATTTCCGAAGTTGGAGGTGCGATTATTGGAACTTGGAGCGGCATTTGTGACCCAGGGTGGTCCGCAGTGCATTGCAATTCAGTATATTGAGCGATAGTTTAGGAAGTATGGACAGACTTTTGATGGAAGAGCAGAAGTAGTCCGCCATAGCAGAAGCTGATGAGAGCGATCTGCAGACTGACCTGAAGGAATTCGGGAAGGACCTCCGGGAGCGGAACGACGTTCCATGTGGCATAGGAGATGCCCACGGAGAGAATTAAGAAGAAAGCCGGTTTGAGAATCATGGCTCGGATATTCCAGACGAATGGGATCCTTTCTTTTAGTGCATACAAATGCAAAGAAGCCAAGAGAATCTCGCTGATTAATGTGCCCCACAGATATGCAGTGATACCCAGTTTTGGTATGCCAAATACAACAAAGACCAGACGTAGGATAAGTGCCAAGGCATTTTGAGAAAAGGTAGTGGAGGTTTGGCCAAGCCCATTGAGGATACTGCCTGTGGTTGTGGACAGATAGAGAAAGGGGCAGAGCCATGCCAGAATGCGGATGAAAGAACCTGCATTTTGATTGTGGAAGACGCTGAAACCCAGTTGTTTACCAAAGAGTGTGAAGATTCCGATACAGAGAATCCCCATATAAAGACTATAGCGAATGGACATTGCAATCGTATCGGAGATTCGTTTCCGGTTTCCGTCTGCCTGTGCTTGTGATACCGTAGGAAGCAGGAGAACTGCCATAGAGTTGGTGATTGTCGAAGGAAATAAGATAAAAGGCAAGGCCATACCGGTCAAAACTCCATAGATGCGAAACGCTTCGGAGCCGGTCATGCCAAAGGCCAGAAGCCGATTGGGAATCCAGATCGCTTCTGCACTGGCAAGGACATTTAAGATCAGTCGATTGCCCATCAGTGGCAGCGCCAAAGTCATGAGGGGTGCAGCGGTTTTTCTAAAATCAGAGAAGAATCCGGATGGCGAAGGGCAGATGGGTGCCGGTGTAAATAAGCTGAAAGCCAAAACTGCATAAAAGCAAGAGGCAGCTTCTCCGATTAGATGCCCAAACGCAGCCAATTGTACTGTGATTTCCTGACCGGATTTTATCAGAATATCTGCAATGAAGAATACCGCACCCATGCGGACTACCTGCTCGATCACTTGTGAGAGAGCAGGTATTTTTGTTTTTCGGATTCCGTAATAGTAACCGCTGATGCAGGCATGAACTGCAGAAAAAGGTACGGAAATAGCCATAAATGGGAGCAGAGAAGTGCAGCGATCTTCTAAAAGGATATAGCGGGCGATGAAATCGGAGCCTTGGTAGATCAAGAGAGAGAGCAGCAAGGCAATACTAAGAGAGATGGACAGACCGATGCGGAAAACAACCTTGCTTTTCGAGGCATCGGCAGCTACAAAGCGTGAGATTGCTGTCTGCATGGAACCGGCGCATAGAGCAAAGCAGATGCCGTAGATAGGATGTACCATATTGTAGAGTCCCAAGCCCTCGGCTCCGATGGTACGCGATAGAAAGATGCGGTAGAAAAATCCCAGGAAACGAGTAAAGAATCCCGTCATAGTTAGAAGCAAGGCTCCGGTGATCAGGGTATGCTTTTTAAAAAAATCAGTCATAGAGACTCCGAAATAGGGTGAGTTATTAGTAATGTATGCCGGAAATTAAGAAAATATTTTTAATTCCTATTGAAATACTGGGAATATACTATATAATAAGAATTGTAGATGAAGCTTTGAACTTTAGTACTACAGAAAGGCGGATTTCACTTATGAAACCAATGATTTATCTTGATAATGCAGCAACAACCCAAACCAGACCGGAGGTTGTAGAAGCCATGCTGCCATATTTTACCCAATATTATGGTAATCCCTCATCAGTGTATGAATTTTCTACTCCGTGTAAGAAAGCAATTGCCGGGGCCAGAGAGACGATTGCTCATTCACTTGGAGCAAAAAGCAACGAGATTTATTTTACAGCAGGAGGAACTGAGTCCGATAACTGGGCGATAAAAGCTACGGCGGAGGCGTATGAATCCAAGGGGAATCATATTATTACCAGTAAGATTGAGCATCATGCAGTACTGCATACCGGAGAATATTTAGAAGCACACGGCTTTGATGTGACCTATTTGGATGTGGATGAGGATGGCAGCGTCAAATTAGATGATCTGAAGAAAGCCATACGCCCTACGACGGTTTTGATTTCGATTATGTTTGCCAATAATGAGATTGGGACGATCCAGCCAATTAAGGAGATCGGTGAGATTGCAAAAGAGCATGGGATTCTATTTCATACCGATGCGGTGCAGGCTTATGGTCATGTGCCGATCCATGTGGATGAGTACCATATCGATATGTTAAGTTCCAGTGGGCACAAGATCAATGGTCCTAAAGGGATTGGATTTTTATATATCCGCACCGGAATTAAATCTCGTTCCTTTGTGCATGGAGGTGCGCAGGAACGCAAACGCCGCGGAGGCACGGAAAATGTTCCCGGTATTGTCGGCTACGGAAAAGCGGTAGAGCTGGCGATGAGCACGATGGAAGTGCGTGCCCAAAAGGAAAAAGAACTGCGGGATTATCTGATGAACCGCATTGTAACGGAAGTTCCTTATACCGGAATCAACGGACATCGAACCAAACGATTAACGAATAATGTGAATGTTGCATTTCGTTTTATTGAAGGAGAATCTCTGCTGATCAAGTTGGATATGGCGGGGATCTGCGGATCGAGTGGTTCTGCCTGTACCTCGGGTTCGTTGGATCCTTCTCATGTACTCTTGGCAATCGGTTTGCCCCATGAGATTGCGCATGGTTCGCTGCGGCTGACGCTCAATGAGAACAACACAAAAGAAGAAATGGATTATGTAGTAGAACAGATTAAGGAGATTGTGGCTTACCTGCGTGGGATGTCACCACTTTATGAAGACTTCATGAAGCACCAGACAAAATAGAGGAGAAGTTATATGTATACAGAAAAGGTAATGGATCATTTTGAGCATCCAAGAAATGTAGGAGAGATAGAAAATCCGAGTGGATTAGGAACCGTTGGCAATGCTAAATGCGGCGATATTATGCGTATTTATCTGGATATTGATGAAAATCAGATCATCCACGATGTGAAATTCAAGACGTTTGGCTGTGGCGCAGCTGTGGCAACCAGTAGTATGGCAACCGAGATGGTAAAAGGAAAATCAGTGCAGGAGGCGATGGAAGTCACCAACCGAGCTGTGATGGAGGCACTTGACGGACTGCCACCGGTTAAGGTACACTGTTCTTTGTTGGCCGAAGAAGCAATTCATGCAGCCCTTTGGGATTATGCACAGAAGAATCAAATCATAATCCGGGGACTTGTGAAACCAAAATCGGATATCGGCGAGCATGATGCCGAGGAAGAGTACTAGAAATCAGATGAATAATAGGTGCAGATAGATGGGCAATGAAAAAGTAGTGATTGGAATGTCGGGTGGTGTAGATTCTTCTGTTGCGGCATATCTGTTGAAGAAGCAAGGCTATGATGTGGTAGGTGTAACGATGCAGATCTGGCAGGAGGAAGACCAAACTACACAGGAGGAAAATGGAGGGTGCTGCGGCCTTTGTGCCGTCGATGTTGCCAGACGCGTAGCGTGGGAGTTGGAAATACCTTACTATGTGATGAATTTTAAAGAAGAATTTAAAGAAAATGTCATTGATTATTTTGTGGATGAGTATCAAAAAGGACGGACTCCGAACCCCTGCATCGCCTGCAATCGCTATGTTAAATGGGAATCTTTGCTAAAGAGAAGCTTCGAGATCGGTGCAGATTATATCGCAACCGGTCATTATGCCAGAATCGAGCAGCTCTCAAACGGCAGATATGCACTGCGTAAATCGGTGACGGCAGCCAAAGATCAGACCTATGCTTTGTATAACTTAACTCAGGATCAACTGGCTCATACCTTGATGCCGGTAGGGGCATATACCAAGGATGAGATTCGAGCTATAGCAGATGAGATTCATCTTCAGGTAGCCAATAAACCGGATAGTCAGGAGATCTGCTTCATTCCTGACCATGATTATGCTAAATTTATTCAGGAACGTACGGAGCATGTATTGGCAGAGGGCAATTTTGTAGATCGCGATGGTAAGGTGATGGGGCGGCACAAGGGCATTACGCATTATACGATTGGTCAGCGGAAAGGTTTAAACCTTTCCGTGCCAACCCCGGTTTTTGTGATTGAGATCCGACCCGAAACAAACGAGGTGGTTCTGGGTCATTCTGAGGAAGTATTTGCGGATACGCTGCGCTGTGACCATTTGAATTGGATGGCAATTGATGGACTTCATGAAGAAACAATGCAAGTGACGGCCAAGATCCGCTATAGCCATCAGGGGGCATCCTGTGTGATTTGCGAAGTCGAAGATGGCATTGTAGAATGTAAATTTACAGAGCCGCAAAGAGCCATTACTCCCGGACAGGCAGTGGTATTTTACGAGGGCGATTATGTAGTAGGAGGAGGCATCATTCAATGAGCAGAGAGAATAGAAACGGATGGTTTTCAACTATGATCGTGGCAGCACTCAGTTTGTCGCTTTTAAGTGGTTGTACCGCAAAATATGAGCAGGTAGAAACTAAAGTGGTGGAAGCAGAGGCAACCGGAGCAGAAGGCGAAAAACTTCAGATTCATATTGGGGGCGGTCAGGCAGAGAGCAGTGTACATGAGGCTGTGATGAGATCCGAGACGGCACCTTCTTTTCAGGCGGTGGATGAAACCGTTTATGTCACCGGAGATCAGGTCAACCTAAGGACGGATTGCAGTCCCTCTTCTGAAATAGTTGCGAAGCTAGGGAAAGGAACTGCATTGAAAAGATCCGGATACAGCGATACGTGGAGCAAAGTGACGCAGGAAGGGCAGAATCAAATCTGTTACATCGCCACGCAATATTTGTCAAAAACAAAACCGGAAGCGGAAACATCGGCAGCTGCAACTACCGGAGCCGGAGAAGTAAAGCTTAACGCGGATTGGAAGTATGCCGAATTTTCAAAGATCAATTCCGGTGCAGCGATGCTTTATCATTCGGAATCAGCTTCTAGAAAAGGAATTACGGTTTGTGTCAATGCCGGTCACGGAACCAGCAAAGGCAACAGTGTCAAGACGCAGTGTCATCCGGATGGTACGCCCAAGGTGACCGGAGGAACCACCGGCGCAGGCACCATAACTGCAATTGCCGTATCTAGCGGAATGCGATTTGCGGATGGAACCGCAGAAGCGACGGTGGCGCTGGCCTTGGCGCGGAAGCTAAAAGACAAACTGTTGGCAAATGGTTATGATGTGCTGATGATCCGCGAATCTGAGGATGTACTGCTTGACAATGTTGCCAGAACGGTGATTGCCAACAATGTGGCAAACTGCCACATTGCACTTCATTGGGACTCTACAGACAGTAACAAAGGTGCTTTTTACATGAGTGTGCCCAACGTTACTTCTTATCGAAATATGGAGCCGGTGAAATCCAATTGGCAGAAGCACAACCGTTTAGGTGACAATTTGGTAGGAGGGCTGAAGGGTGCCGGTGTCAAGATCTTCTCCGGTGGTTCTATGGAGATGGATCTGACACAAACTTCATATTCCACAATTCCTTCTGTCGATATCGAACTGGGTGACAAGGTTTCTGATCATTCTTCCGCCGCATTGGATATCCTGGCAGATGGTCTGACTGCCGGAGTGAAGAGCTTTTTTGGTAATTAGCGAGAAAACTTACAATTGTTTTTTGAAAAAACATACCAACTACTATTCAAAATGACAAAAATCGTGTATAATTGAAAAGTTGGTATGTTTGTGCCAAGCACTGGGAGCGGTATCGAAGCGGTCATAACGAGCCTGATTCGAAATCAGGTTGTCCGCAAGGGCACGTGGGTTCGAATCCCACCCGCTCCGCCATAAAGGCAAGGTTAAAACAGATGCATTTCTGCATTTGCCTTAGCCTCGTTTTTTTATTGTAATGAAGCGAAGCTGATTTCTATCATCTTGCTTTTTCAATCTCTATGACATTGACATTCGCCAAAATTCAAAGAATTTCTAAATAAACACTAACATTACAGAAGGTACGGGAGGACACAAAAGATGGAACATAATCAGGACCGAAAACTCGCCTTTGCAAAGCAGCAAAAACTATCCGCTTTCCAATTGCTGTGGGAACTACCAAACTATATCTGTCTGTTTTGTTCGGCGCTGCTTTCCCACTCCATTCTTGTATGGGTAGATTTAATAGACTCTACCAACATCGTTTG
>JAVXIV010000093.1:0-7697 GCA_036785645.1 Hungatella sp. | reverse complement strand
AGAATATGTGGAATATTTATGGGGAAGTGCTACATCGATTGGAAGCAAATCATCTGATATACGTAGAAAGTCCCTACGTCAGATTGACCGATTTCGGAATTGACATCAGCAACTATGTACTGAGTGAGTTCTTACTATAGGTTGCTCCGACCTAGGGATCTTAGAATGTATTCTTTAAGCTTTTAGTGTTGCGGCAATCAGGCTCTTGTGATCACCTTTGGCTAAATCCATCATCTTGACCGGATCAAGTCCCATGGCTGCCGTCATGCGTGTGCCGTATTCGGGATCAGCCCAATAGCAGTGAACGGCATGGCGGTATTTGATATTGTCGGTTACAGAGGCAATGTTGCGAGCCGTGTTATCGATCAAAAGCTGTCTCTTATCCTCAGTCATCAAGCGATAGAGCTCGCCGCCTGCGCGGTAGTTATCATCGGTGGGATCGGTGGTAGGATCATAAGCATACATAGCGCCCTCTAAATCCAACGGTGGTTCCATGACTTCCGGTTGAGCAGACCAGCAGCCTGCACTGTTCGGTGTATAGGCAGGAGCACCTCCATAGTTGCCGTCTACGCGCATCGCTCCGTCTCTGTGATAGTCATGGACTTCGCATTTTGCACGGTTGACCGGAATCTGGTTGTAGTTGACACCTAAACGATAGCGTTGTGCATCGCCATAAGAGAACAGGCGTCCTTGCAGGAATTTGTCAGGAGAGAAACCAATACCCGGTACCACATGAGCGGGGGTGAATGCAGACTGTTCTACTTCTGCAAAATAGTTCTCCGGGTTACGGTTCAGTTCCAATACACCAACTTCATGCAGTGGAAATTCTTTGTGACGCCAGATCTTGGTAATATCAAATGGATTCTCATAGTGATTTTTGGCTTGTTCTTCCGTCATAATCTGCACATACATGGTCCAACGCGGATATTCTTTCCGGTTGATCGCTTCCTGCAGATCACGTCCGTGACTTTCTCGATCTTTACCCACCAAAGCCTCTGCTTCTGCATCCGTGAGATTTTTGATTCCCTGTTGAGTATGGAAGTGGAATTTACACCAAACACGTTCATTTTGTTCATTATAAAAACTGTAAGTATGTTCACCAAAGAAATGCATCTCACGGTAAGAAGCCGGAATACCGCGGTCAGACATGACGATGGTAGTTTGATGAAAGGTCTCCGGAAGCAACGTCCAGAAATCCCAGTTGTTTTGTGCGGAACGAAGACCGGTTTTTGGATCACGTTTAACAGCACGGTTTAAATCCGGGAAATTATGCACATCGCGGATGAAGAAGGTGGGTGTATTGTTGCCTACCATGTCCCAGTTTCCCTCTTCGGTATAAAACTTGCAGGCGACACCGCGGATATCACGTTCCGCATCTGCAGCTCCGCGTTCACCGGCTACCGTTGAAAAACGGATAAATACATCGGTCTGGTTGCCTTTTTGTAATACCTTGGCACGGGTCCATTGTGAAATATCGTGGGTACAAGTAAAAGTTCCATATGCGCCGCTTCCTTTGGCATGCATACGCCGTTCCGGAATCACTTCGCGGTCAAAATGCGCCAGTTTCTCCATAAGCCATACATCTTGCATCATGACAGGACCGCGTGGTCCGGCTGTGATAGAATGCTCGTTTTCTGCTACTGGTGCGCCTGCTTCGTTGGTTAATTTCTGATGATCCATATAAATCCTCCTTTGTATAATAATGATAATTATTACTGATTTGATTATACAATAAGGGATTAAAAAAAGCAATAAAAATATGAAGCCAAATCACAATTATTTTACTAAGAAAACTTCTGTATTTCGGGTACCATGCCGGCGGGTTTCTCCATGTGTATTAAAGAAGATATCGATATGATTTCCCTTGACTCCGCCGCCGCAATCTTCGGCTGTATAAAGTACTCCATCGATCAGTACCTTACTCCCATAAGGAATGACACGTGGGTCTACCGCGATCGTGTGCTGTGAAACTGCCATGGCTCCGGTACTGGTGCGTCTCCCCCAACCTTCGGAACAGAGATAGCAGGGGCAGTAAGCAGTGGTACGAAAGATTCCGAGAGAGCGGAGACTTCCGGTTTGAGAAACAGGAGAAATCTGACCGTCTTGATATTGCAAAGGATTGATGAGAGGATACTCCCCAACGAAAGCTTCTACAGTATAAGCACAATTTTCCAGTTTAGACCAATCAATCTCTACGACAAAGGCATGTTTGCCATTGCCTTTGGAAGAGGTGAGCAGATCTTCACGATATTGGGAAGCCGTGACAGTAGAGTCCTGAACGATATCAGAAGTAGCTTGCTTCTTTACCACAATCCGCACATCAACCGGAGTGTCGGGAGTGATACCGTCCCAAGCCCAACCGTAAATAGCATCGCCATGAATTCCATCTAAGCGTCCCTCAGGGGAGCCGCCCCACACGGTAGTGATATTATATAGAAGCAAAAGCATCGTTAGCAGCGTTCCGGTAATCTTATGTCGTTGTTTCATAAAGTAATTCTCCTTCACATAATTGAAATATAGTTAACATATTATATATATATGTAATAGAATTGTAAAGTATGAATTAAATATTATGATTTTTCCTCGAAAACCTCTTTTCACATTTCAACTTTTATACTATAATAGCTGCGTATCTAAAAACCCACAAAATCTAGGAGATTAAAATATGGAACGTAAGATTGGAACAATATCTAGAGGAATCCGTTGTCCGATTATTCGCGAAGGAGATATGCTGGCAGATATTGTAGTAGAAAGTGTTCTGGAAGCAGCTCAAAGTGAAAACATCCAATTGCGTGACCGGGATATTATTGCGGTCACCGAATCAATCGTAGCAAGAGCACAAGGCAATTACGCAGCGGCATCTGCCATTGCCAAAGATGTCAAGGAAAAACTGGGTGGAGAAACCATTGGGGTAATTTTCCCGATTTTATCCAGAAATCGATTTTCAATTTGCTTAAAAGGCATTGCAATGGGAGCGAAGAAAGTGGTTTTGATGCTGAGCTATCCTCGTGATGAAGTAGGCAATGAATTGGTTTCTCTCGATAAATTAGATGAGGCAGACATCAACCCATACAGCGATGTTTTGACACTGGCACGTTATCGTGAATTGTTTGGGAAAAATCCACATGAATTTACCGGTGTGGATTATGTACAATATTATAGTGACTTGATTCAGGAAGCAGGAGCTGAGGTGGAGGTAATTTTTGCCAATAATCCGCGAGCTATTTTACAGTATACTAAACGAGTACTCACCTGCGACATTCATACCAGAGTACGCACCAAACGCATTTTAAGAGAAAGCGGCGCAGAAATCGTATGTGGCATGGATGACATCTTAAATACATCCATCGATGGCAGCGGCTGCAATGAGAAGTACGGACTTCTCGGATCCAATAAATCTACAGAAGACAGCATCAAGCTGTTCCCAAGAGAATGTACGGATTTGGTAGAGAATATCCAGAAACAGATTTTAGACAAAACAGGCAAATGCGTTGAAGTTATGGTATACGGAGACGGTGCTTTTAAAGATCCGGTAGGACAGATCTGGGAACTTGCGGATCCTTGTGTGGCGGTTGCCAATACACCGGGGCTGGAGGGGACACCCAATGAATTAAAATTAAAATATTTGGCAGATAATGATTTTAAGGATTTGTCCGGAACCGCATTAAAGGATGCGATCTCCAAACGTATCCAAGAAAAGGAAGACAATCTGGTAGGCAATATGGCTTCTCAGGGCACTACACCCAGAAGACTGACCGATTTGATTGGTTCTCTCTGCGATTTAACCAGTGGTTCCGGAGACAAAGGAACACCTGTGATTTTAATTCAGGGATATTTTGATAATTTCACAAACTAAGTGATTCAAGATGAAAGACCGTGAAAGTAAAAGATATATAAATGAAATGAAATTATAGAAAAAATGAAAGACCATTCAGAATGGCAAAATCAAAATACACTTATTGGCTAATCCGTCAATAGTGTATTTTTTTTGCAAATTATATAATGAGGGAGGATAGAAACGTGTAAAAAATGGAGGCAGATGAATATGAAAGCAGTATGGATTGCAAAACCGAAAGAAATTGAGATTGTCGAATTGCCCATGCCGGAGGTGAAAAAAGGAGAAGCATTATTAAAAATTCTTTATTGTGGAATCTGTGGAGCGGATGTCGCCAGCTATACCGGGAATCAACCGTTTACAACCTATCCGCGAATTCCGGGACATGAATTCAGTGCCCAAATTCTGGAAATGCCGGAAAATGACAGAGGACTAAAAGTAGGTGATATAGTTACCTGTAACCCTTATTTTAACTGTGGTACGTGTTATTCCTGCCAAAGAGGATTTGTAAACTGTTGTACGGATAATCAAACGATGGGTGTGCAGCGTGATGGTTCCTTCTGTGAGTATGTGACTATGCCGGTAGAACGAATCATACCGGGAAGAGGTTTGAATGCAAAACAGCTTGCATTGATTGAGCCATTTGCAATCGGATATCACGCTCTGTCCAGATGCGAGATTAAAAAAACCGATCAGGTTTTCATCGTTGGATCAGGTCCAATTGGTTTATTTGCGCTTATTGCTGCCAAATTAAAAGGCGCAACAGTATATGTCAGTGATGTGTTGGATAAAAGATTAGATATGGCACTGGAACTGGGAGCGGATGGAGTCGTCAATCCTACGAAGACAGATCTTGATGCTTGGACGGCAAGTATGACGGGAGGGAATGGATTTGATGTTTGTGTAGAGGCATGCGGACTTTCTTCTACCTTTTTAACTTGTATTGATCAGGCGGCATTTGCAGGAAAACTGGTCTTGATCGGAAATGGAAAGAAAGAAACTACATTTCTGCATTCTGTTATTTTAAAAAAAGAATTGAATGTGTATGGAAGCCGTAATTCTTATACAAAGGATTTCGAAGAACTAATCGATTATGTAGCTGCAGGTAAGGTAGATGTGATAAAGGTGATTAGTTCGGAATATCCGATGGAACAGGCGGCGGCTGCTTTTCAGGCGCTTACGCAAAATGACGGTAGTCTAGTAAAGGTGCTCATAAAGATAGGGGATGTCGGGTAAGGGAAAAAATCAAGTAAAGCAAAATAGAAATCAATAGGAGAAAGAAGATGGTATTTGAACGATATTTCAGAGATTATATCCATGAATTCAATCAATTAGATCGGAAAAATTGGAACTATGAGGATGGCTGCGTTCTGATTGGTATGCAAGCTCTGTATGAGGCAACCGGGGAAGATCTATATTTTACAAGTATTCAAAATTTCATTGACCGTTATGTAGGGGAAGACGGATCTATTGAATACTATGATATTTTGGAATTTAATATTGATCGAATTCCGTCCGGAAGAGTATTTTATCTGTTATATGAGAAAACCGGAAAAGAAAAGTATAGGAAAGCCATAGAACTTTTGATGAAGCAGCTGCGGAACCATCCCAGAACTGACTGTGGAAATTTTTGGCATAAAAAAATTTATCCCTACCAAATATGGTTGGATGGTCTGTATATGGGAATGCCGTATTATTTACTTTATGAGACGAAATTTGATCAAGGTCAGTATTACGAGGAGATTATCAAACAGTTTAAAAACACCAGAAAATATTTATTTAATGAAGAGAGCGGATTGTATTATCATGCTTACGATGAGAAAAAAGAGATGTTTTGGGCAGATCCGGCAACGGGTTTGTCGCCTAATTATTGGTCTAGATCGATTGGTTGGTATCTCATGGCGCTAGCAGACTGTTATGAGATTTTTCCGGAGGAGGAACTGCAATATCGGAAATTTCTCGGACAGCTTTTAAAAGAGGCAGTGGATGGAATTCTACGCTATCAAGATCCGGAAAGCGGACTCTTCTATCAGTTACCCGCACTTGGCGAGGAACCCGGAAACTATTTGGAGACATCGGCATCGGCTATGATTGCCTATACCTTACTAAAGGGGGTACGTTTGGGCATTTTAGAAGAAAATCCATATCGAGGTATCGGGGAAGCAATCTTAATTGCTTTGGAAACTCGGATGTTTGTTTTAGCGCAGGGGGAGTTAAAATTGACCGGAATGTGTAAAGGCGCCGGTCTCGGACCCGCAGATAATCCCAAAAGAGATGGAAGTGTGAGTTATTATCTATCAGAAGAAGTGGTATCCGATGAGCAGAAAGGTGTGGGTGTCGGAATGGCCGCCTATAGTGAATGGTTAAAATTAAAACAGAAAAATTGTCTGCAAACGCTGGGCTTTCCAAAAGTGGCAATTTATAATCGGGGGTACGAGTAAAAAATAAATATTTTCGCTTGACCTTTTCCGAGCGATGCAGTACACTAAGTAAGAAATCGGGGGTGCCGGATGAATTCGGCTGAGATGAAAACTACGCTAATGTTTTTGACCCTTTAACCTGATCTGGGCAATGCCAGCGTAGGGAGCATAGGGAAGCACAGAGATAAACTTTTTTGCTTTTTGAAACTATACTCCGGTCTGGAAACTCAGATCGGAGTTTTTGATTGAAAAAGGAGGAGGAAGATTATGAATGCAAGTGTTGCGATTCAGACATTGCCGGAAGCAAGCAATGATGAGGAATTGATCCGTATTGTCGACGAGGTGATTGCCTACATCAAAAGTACCGGATTAAATTGTTATGTAGGACCATTTGAAACAGCAATTGAAGGGGATTATGACGAATTGATGGATATTGTCAAGGAGTGCCAGCATATTGCGGTCAGAGCCGGGGCACCATCGGTGGCTGCTTATATCAAAGTATCCTATAAGCCAGAAGGAGATGTACTGACCATTGAAAAGAAAGTTACAAAACATCACCAATAAACTATATTCGGTCATGGCCATTGTGATCTTATTGCTGTTATGGCAAGGATTGTGTTCGTTTGGTGTAGTGCCGGATTATATGCTGCCATCCCCGGCGGCGGTGGTCTTGGCATTAGTGAAAGATTTTCCATATCTGAAGTCTCATGCCGGAACCACATTACTGGAAGCGTTTGTGGGTCTGGCAGCGGGGATTGGCATTGGCTTTTTTGTGGCGGTATGGATGGATCATTTTGAAGTGGTTCACAAGGCACTCTACCCGCTTGTGGTTCTGACTCAGACGGTGCCGACTGTGGCAATTGCACCGCTTCTGATCCTCTGGCTAGGTCCGTCGATGGCACCTAAAATTGTACTGATTGTGATTGTAACATTTTTTCCGATTACAGTTGGTTTGCTGGATGGGTTTCGATCGGCAGACATCGATACTATGAATTTGCTCCGCTCCATGGGGGCAAGTAAGTTTCAAATATTTCGTATGATCAAATTGCCAAGCTCCTTGAGTTATTTCTTCGCCAGTTTACGAATCTCTGCATCCTACTCAATTGTAGGAGCCGTGATTTCAGAATGGCTGGGCGGCTATCGAGGTCTTGGTGTCTATATGATCCGAGTGAAGAAATCCTTCGCTTTTGATAAAATGTTTGCCGTGATTTTTCTGATTTCGGCGATTAGCCTGCTTCTGATATGGGGTGTGAATGTATTACAAAAAAAATGTATGCCATGGGAGATAAGAGAATGAAAAAAAGAATCTTTGCAGCCTTATTAGCTGCCACAACTGCATTATCCATGACCGCTTGCGGTTCTGGAGATAACACAAAAACAACAAGTGCAGAAACAACAGCAACCACAGCAACCACAGCAACCACAGAAACCACAGCAACCAC
>JAVXIV010000092.1:6745-7847 GCA_036785645.1 Hungatella sp. | reverse complement strand
TAAGAAAACATAATTAATGAAAGACAATTTGACACCAATTAATAGGAAATAACGATCTATTTGAATAAAAATTTCACAAGCGAAAAGAGAGCAGTCGAAGGAGAGTGTGGGTGTATTTTCTAGAAACATAAGCCAATCCTGACCCGGCTCTTTTTCTTTATGAGAAATTGTTTTTTTGCAAAAACATGATAAGCCGGAACAGCAAGCATATTGCTATTTTTTTCACAACTCTATGGATGACTTAGAACTGCAATTCCAAAAAATTCCCGGTGATCCATAAAAACACTGTATACAATCATACGATTTCTAATTGTGAAGCGTTGGAAATTATGCTATACTAGCGAAGATGGTAAAAAAGGAGATATTTTGCCAAAGAGTCGACGATAATGTATAGAAAGAGGGTTAATTAGATGGGATTGGCTACATTTATAGGCGGTATTCATCCGTATGAAGGAAAAGAACTGTCTGAGAATAAGCCGATAGAAGTTTTGATGCCAAAAGGAGAGATGGTATATCCATTGTCTCAGCACATCGGGGCACCTGCCAAAGCACTGGTAGCCAAAGGCGATCCGGTACTGGTTGGACAAAAGATCGGTGAGTTGGGCGGATTTATCTCTGCCGCTGTCATCTGTTCGGTATCCGGTACAGTCAAGGGGATTGAGCCAAGAAGAACAGCGAATGGCAGCATGGTAAACTCTATCGTAGTAGAAGATGACAAAGAATACAGAGCGGTAGCGGGGATGGGAACCGATCGGGATCCATCAAAACTATCCAAACAAGAGATTCGCGACATTGTGAAAGAGGCCGGAATTGTCGGTCTGGGTGGAGCCGGATTTCCGACCCATGTGAAATTAACACCCAAGGAAGAAGACAAGATCGATTACGTGATTGTCAATGGTGCAGAATGTGAGCCATATCTGACCTCGGATTATCGGATGATGATAGAAGAACCGGAGCAGGTGATTGAGGGACTCAAGGTGATCCTGCAATTATTTGATAAAGCGAAAGGTGTCATTGGAATTGAAAACAATAAACCGGAAGCGATTGCCAAGATGACGGAGCTGGTGAAGAACGAACCTCGCATTGAGGTGCGGACTCTTCT
>JAVXIV010000092.1:5028-6735 GCA_036785645.1 Hungatella sp. | reverse complement strand
TCTGACCAAATATCCACAGGGCGGTGAGCGGACTCTGATTTATGCAGTGACCGGAAGGAAGATCAATTCCAGTATGCTTCCGGCGGATGTGGGTTGCATTGTAGACAACATCGATACGGTTGCGGCTATTTATATGGCGGTATGCAAGAGTACCCCCCTGCTTCGCAAGATTATCACCGTGACCGGGGATGCAGTAGCGGCTCCCAAGAACTTCAGCGTAAAGCTGGGAACCTGCTATCAGGAATTGGTTGATGCGGCAGGCGGCTTCTCCGTAGAACCGGAGAAGATCATATCCGGCGGTCCGATGATGGGACAGGCATTGTTTGATTTGACAATTCCGGTATCCAAGACATCTTCTGCGCTTACTTGTTTGACGAAGGATCAAGTGGCAGAACTCGAACCATCTGCCTGTATTCGCTGTGGCAGATGTGTTACCGTCTGTCCGGGACATATTGTTCCGCAGAAAGCAATGGAAGCGGCAGAGCGTGGGGATTGTGATGCGTTTGTGAAACTTGATGGCATGGAATGTTGTGAATGCGGATGTTGTGCATATATTTGTCCGGCGAGAAGACCTCTGACTCAGGCCTTCAAGGAGATGCGCAAGACCGTCATGGCAAACCGAAAAAAAGCGTAGGAGGGTGAATATGAATCGATTATTAAATGTATCATCATCACCTCATGCAAGGAGCAGTGTCACCACACGCAATATTATGTATGATGTGGCGATTGCGATGATTCCTGCAGCTGCGTATGGTGTATACCAATTTGGATTGAAAGCATTACTGATTATGGCAGTTACCGTAGCCACTTGTGTGCTTAGTGAATATGTGTTTGAGAGCCTGATGGGCAGAAAAATCACCATCGGCGATGGAAGTGCTCTGGTAACCGGTCTGATTTTAGCACTCAATATGCCCCCAGAGATTCCGTTGTGGATTCCAATGCTGGGCGGTATGTTTGCAATTATTGTTGTAAAACAGGTTTATGGCGGACTGGGTCAGAACTTTATGAACCCGGCGCTTGCAGCCAGATGTTTCCTTCTCATTTCATTTACCAGCCGGATGTCCACCTTCCCTTATGATGGGGTGACCGGAGCGACTCCGTTGGCGATGATGAGAGCCGGGCAGCAGGTAGATACCGCTGCGATGTTTATCGGCAAGATACCCGGAACGATCGGGGAAGTGTCGACGATTGCACTTTTAATTGGTGCAGCTTATCTTCTGATCAAGAAAGTGATTTCCATCCGCATACCCGCAACGTACATCTTGACGTTTGCAGTCTTTATGTTTCTGTTTGGCGGCATGGATTTTGGCTATGTATTGGCACAGATCTGCGGCGGTGGATTGATCTTTGGTGCTTTCTTTATGGCAACCGATTATGTGACCAGTCCGATTACGGTCAAGGGTCAGATTATGTTTGGTATTTTACTGGGACTCTTAACCGGAATCTTTCGTACCTGGGGAGGTGCTGCAGAGGGTGTTTCCTATGCAATCATTATCGCCAATATCTTGGTGCCGTTGATTGAGAAGATTACCCTTCCAAAAGCATTTGGAAAGGAGGGCAAATAATATGAAAAAAGGCGGATTTATGAAAGATGCTTTGATTTTATTTGCAATTACTCTGATCTCAGGAACCTTGTTGGGAGCAGTTTACAGTGTGACCAAAGACCCTATCGAGAAGGCGAGTATGGCAGCCAGTCTGGCAACCTAT
>JAVXIV010000092.1:0-4928 GCA_036785645.1 Hungatella sp. | reverse complement strand
TGTGACCAAAGACCCTATCGAGAAGGCGAGTATGGCAGCCAGTCTGGCAACCTATCAAGAAGTTTATGCCGATGCAGCGGATTTTAAGTCTGATCAGGCACTGCAGGATGCAGCCGATAAACTGCCGGAAGCACTGGCGGCAGCCGGTTTGGAGCTAGGGGCAGTGGAACTGCCGGTCGCTTTAAATGCAGTCGACGCTTCCGGAACGGTAGTCGGACATATCTTCTCCGTGACCACCCAAGAAGGTTATGGCGGTGATATTCAACTCTCTGTGGGGGTGACACTGGATGGAACGGTGACAGGAATTGGATTCCTGCAGCTTTCCGAGACCCCGGGTCTTGGTATGAATGCCACCAATCCGAAATTTAAAGACCAGTTTTCCGGAAAGAAAGCAGAGTCTCTGGTTTTAACAAAAGGCGGAGCTTCCGCAGACAATGAAATCGATGCGATGAGCGGAGCTACCATCACGTCAACCGCAGTTACGAATGCAGTCAATGCAGTCCTTTATTTTGCAAAAAACTGTATTCCACAATCATAGGAGGTGGGAAGAATGAATAAGTGTACCGAACGTGTATACAACGGCATTGTGAAAGAAAACCCAACCTTTATCCTGATGTTGGGAATGTGTCCGACTTTGGCAGTTACTACATCTGCTGTGAATGGTCTGGGCATGGGTCTTAGTACAACGGTTGTACTGATTATGTCAAACTTTTTAATTGCGGCACTGCGCAACATCATACCGGATCGGGTTCGTATTCCGGCATTTATCGTCGTCGTAGCAACTCTGGTAACGGTGGTGCAGCTGCTGATTCAGGCATATATTCCTTTTTTGTATGATGCACTTGGAATCTATATTCCTCTGATCGTTGTAAACTGTATCATATTGGGGCGCGCAGAATCCTATGCTTCCAAAAATGGTGCCATCTTATCGGCATTTGACGGTATTGGTATGGGACTTGGATTTTCACTGGCATTAACCTGTATTGGAGCCATCCGTGAGCTGATCGGTTCCGGTGCAATCTTTGGCTTTACCATGATGCCTGCCAGTTATGAACCGATATCCATCTTTGTGCTGGCACCCGGAGCGTTCTTCGTATTATCGGTACTGACGGCACTTCAAAACAAGTTCAAGGCACCATCTGCAACGAACGGTTCTGTGGGTCAGTCTCGCTTGGCCTGCGGTGGTGACTGCATGAATTGCAGCGGATCATCTTGCATGTCCAATCACGGAATTCTGGAGACCAGACAGAGACAGGCCGTGGAAGAAGCATTGGAAACCAAAAAAGCAGAGGTAGTAAAAACTCAGGCAGAGCTTGATGCAACTACCGCAAAGAAAGAATAGGGGGGCAGATAGATGAAAGAATTATTACTCATTGCCATCGGCTCTGCCCTGGTAAATAACGTGGTACTAAGCCAATTTCTGGGGTTGTGTCCGTTCCTTGGCGTATCCAAGAAGGTAGAGACTTCTGCAGGTATGGGTGTCGCGGTTATCTTCGTTATCACCATCGCATCCGCAGCAACCAGCTTGATCTATGATCACATATTAAGTCCAAGTGGCATCTTTGGGATGGATCTTCGTTTCTTGCAGACGATTGTATTTATCCTGGTGATTGCAGCTTTGGTACAGTTTGTAGAGATGTTTTTAAAGAAGAGTATGCCGTCCCTTTATGAGGCACTTGGTGTATATCTTCCATTGATCACCACCAACTGTGCAGTACTTGGTGTCGCACTGACCAATGTTCAAAAAGAATACGGTTTTGTCCAAAGTGTAGTGAATGGTATCGGTATCTCCGTTGGTTTCACCATAGCCATCATCATGCTGGCAGGTGTACGTGAACGAATTGAGAACAACGATGTGCCATATAGTTTTCAGGGATCACCCATTGTTTTGATTACTGCGGGCCTGATGGCGATTGCATTTTTCGGATTTTCCGGATTAATATAAGGAGGGAGACGAAAAATGAATATAACAGGGGTATTGATGTCAGCGGCAATCGTAGGAATCATCGGCTTACTGATCGGTGTGTTACTGGGAGTTGCCAGCGAGAAGTTTAAGGTTGAAACAGATGAAAAAGAGATTTTGGTGCGCAATGAACTGCCGGGCAATAACTGTGGCGGATGCGGCTATCCGGGGTGCGATGGTTTGGCTAAGGCAATTGCAGACGGAACTGCGGCAGTCAATGGCTGTCCGGTAGGCGGAGCACCGGTAGCAGAAAAGATTGCGGCCATTATGGGTGTCGCAGGCGGTGTGACTGAGAAGAAGGTCGCTTTTGTGAAATGCAAAGGAACCTGTGATAAGACCAAGGTTCAGTATAACTATTTTGGAATTGATGACTGCAAACAAGTGGCAGTTGTGCCGGGAATGGGTGAGAAAGCCTGTGCTTATGGCTGTATGGGATATGGCTCTTGTGTCAAAGCCTGTGCATTTGATGCCATTCATGTCGTAGACGGCGTGGCGGTAGTGGATAAAGAAAAATGTGTTGCCTGCGGTAAATGTGTAGAAGCCTGTCCCAACCATTTGATTGAGCTGGTTCCTTATCGTGCACAACATTTGGTAGCCTGCAGCTCTCATGACAAAGGCAAAGAAGTCAAAGACAAGTGCGAAGCCGGCTGTATCGGCTGTACACTGTGTATCAAGCAGTGTGGATTTGATGCCATCCATATGGACAATAATGTTGCTGTCATTGATTACAGTAAATGTACAAATTGTGGTAAATGTGCGGCGAAATGTCCGGTGAAAGTGATTAACTTAGCTTCTAAAGCTTGATGTTATTGCTTTAGAAAACTCCGAATTGTGACTGGAAAGAGAGAACGTATTGATGGAAAATTTCATATATCATATTCCAACAAAAATTTATTTTGGAAAAGGTAAGATCCATGAGTTGGCAGAAAGTGTGAAGCCTTATGGAAACAAATTGCTATTGGTTTACGGTGGCGGAAGTATCAAGAAGATAGGTCTTTATGATACTATGATCGCAATTTTAAAAAATCATAACATGGAATTCTATGAATTACCGGGTGTGGATCCCAATCCGCGGATTACGATGGTCAATGAGGGCGCAAGGTTGTGCAGGGAGAAAGGAATCGAAGCGGTGTTGGCAATTGGAGGCGGAAGTGCGATTGACTGCGCCAAGGCCATTGCGGCAGCGGCTTCTTATGAGGGCGATGCTTGGGATTTAGTCTCTGGAAAAGTGCCGGTTCAATCGGTTTTGCCGGTCATTACCATTCTCACCTTGGCTGCTACCGGTTCTGAGATGGATACCAATTCTGTGATTTCCAATATGGAAACACAAGAGAAGAAAGCTTTTAGTCATGCAGATATGCGTCCGGTTGTTTCGATTTTGGATCCGGAATATAGCTATAGTGTATCGAAGTATCAAACGGCAGCCGGAACGGCAGATATCATGTGTCATGTGATGGAAGACTATTTCAACAATAACGGGGGAGCGTATCTGCAGAATCGCTTCTGTGAAGCCATCTTAAAAACAGTGATTCACTATGGGAAAATAGCATGTGAAAATCCACAGGACTATGAGGCGAGAGCCAATTTGATGTGGGCAGGCAGTTGGGCAATCAATGGACTTTTATCTGCAGGTAATCCGTCCGCTTGGAGTGCTCATGCGATGGAACATGAACTGAGTGCCTATTACGATATTACCCATGGAGCAGGACTTGCAATTCTGATTCCTCACTGGCTGCGTCATATGATGCGGGAAGATAATTTAAACAAATATGTGGATTATGGTGTAGAGGTATGGGGAATTGACAAAGCATTAGAGTCCCATGAGATTGCGAAGCGTGCTATTGATGCAACCGCAGCCTATTTTAAGAGTATGGATTTGCCAACAACGCTTCGAGAAGTTGGTATCGATGGTCAAAACTTTGAAAAAATGGCAAAAGGAGCCGGGGCACATCTGAAAAAAGCATTCGTGCCCATGGATGCTCAGGATGTTTTGGCAATCTATAAAAAAGCGTTATAAAAGTTTCGGAAATGCACCCGGCGGATTCGTCGGGTGCATTTTTTTGTGTGCCCGGTGGCCCAGGTTTTGCCGTGTAGAAGCAAATACTACAAAAAACCACAAAAAAACAATAGAAGTCACAAAAAATGCTTGACAAATACGACGAAACAAAGTAAAATTTGGTTAAATCATCCAACGCAAACAGGAATACCACAGATGATATTGTCGGAAATGTGAAAAAATCAAGGAAAATCGGTTTGCTTTGGAAATGATTTCGGATTTGTAAATAGTAACCGCCAAAATGGAAAAAGAGGGAGATCAAGCAAATGAAAAAAGGGAAAAAAGTATTATCGCTGTTACTGGCTGCTACGATGATGTTGGGAAGCATCACCGGTTGTGCTTCTAAGAACAAGGAGGCAGTGGCTGACGGAAAGACGGAAACCAAAAAGATCGCACTGATCACAGATCCGGTAGGAACCAATCCGTTCCTCACTCAGATCGTCGACAAACTGAATGAAATAAAAGAAAAAGGGACTTATCCGATTGAATATTCTCTGATCGAATGTACAGATGGAACGGCTTGGAGTGAAAATGTACGTGCTTCGGTAGAGGAAAATTATGATCTGATTATGGCAGTAGGATTTAAAGCAGCAGATCCTATGAAGCAGGTATCCGAGCAGTTTCCGGACAAAGCAAAGTATGTAGTTATTGATACCACATGTGACAGCCCTTATGTAAAATCCTATATCTTTAAACCACAGGAGGGTGCTTATCTGGTTGGTGCGATTGCAGCACTCATCAGCGCTGATATGGGAAAACCAAGAGGACCTTTTGGTGCCGTTCATGCAAACCCGGGTCAGGGAAGCTTTGAGTGGAGATATGGCTATATGGAAGGCGCGAAAGCAGTGAATCCGGAGATTCAAACCAGTGATTTTATCTTTAATTATACAAAATCCTATTCAGATGCAC
>JAVXIV010000091.1:7618-7952 GCA_036785645.1 Hungatella sp. | reverse complement strand
ATTTGTTTCATGATTATTTGGCACGGCTGTGTGTGGCACTGTCCGAAGGTGACCAGATGGCAGATGTTTTATTGATTCATCCGATGAAAAGTGGCTATGTGGCATATGACGGAACCAGAACCGAAGAAATACGCTTACTGGATGATGAATTTACAAAAATATCCGAATATTTATCCGGAGCACACATCAGCTATCATTTTGGAGATGAAACCATCCTTCACAAGTATGGAGGTGTCACAGACGGATGCTTTGTCGTGGGGAAGATTCCCTACAAAACGGTTATTTTGCCGCATATGTATGCCATAGAAGGAAAAACAGTAGAACTGTTACTTCA
>JAVXIV010000091.1:0-7608 GCA_036785645.1 Hungatella sp. | reverse complement strand
TTTTTTGCAGCGGGTGGTCAGATTCTAAGCGTAGGTGCTTTTCCCGGCTACAGCAGTGGATCCAAAGCTCGGTTAGAAGCACTGCGGACGTGTGTTTTGCATACAGACCGATCGGAGGTTCGAACCAGACTGGCAGAGCAAAAGCGCCTGACTTTAAGTATTGCGCAGCATGGACAGGAGCTTGAAACGATCTCTTACTTGCAGCGGGAAACAGAACAAGGCACCATCCTGTTCTTGGTGAATCATGCAAAAGATCAGTCCTATGATGCGGTCTTGACGGTTTATGGGGTCTCGAGCTGTGTGACTGCCTTGACCGCAGAGGATGGGGAGATGCACCCTATTTCCTATCGGATAGCAGAGGGAAATACGGAGAGCTGCCTGCATTTTGAACCGATGGGTTCCCATCTTTTGCTGTTGCAGCCAACTACAGTTTCCGCTTATCAGGTGGAGGAGCCGCAGATTCAGACGGTGAAGATGGAGGCAAACTGGACGGTAGAGCGCATGGATCTCAATACGCTTACTTTGGATTACTGCAGCTATCGCATCGATGGGGGGGCGGTGCAGGGACCGCTTCCGGTCATAAAGCTTCAAGAGCTGCTCTTGCAGCTACAGCACCCCTGCTCCTTGGAGCTGTATTTTGAATTTGATGTAGATATTGATTTGGATTCTAACCGAGAGTTTTGTGTGGTTATTGAAGAAGCACAGTTGTATGAAGTGTCGATCAATGGAAATTCGGTATCGACTCAGAATTTGGACTGGTGGAAGGACAAGTCATTTTATAAGGTTTCGATCAAACCCTATGTGCAGAATGGAAAGAACCAATTGGTGCTGACTACTCGTTTTCAACAGCCACAAAAGGTGTATGACGTCTTGTTTGGTGACGATGTCTACGAGACGGAGAAGAATAAAATTACCTATGAGATTGAGATTGAAGCCATCTATCTGCTGGGAGATTTTGGTGTACGAAGTCGGAATCCGTATCAGAAGCTTGCACGGGGGGCGATGGTCACCGAAGGTCCTTTTGTGGTAGTGGATGCGCCTACTGAATTTAGAACCCCGGATTTCACGACTTCGGGACTCCTGTTTTTCGCCGGGACGATGGAACTTAGTCAAATCCTGTCGGTGAAGAAAGAAGCAGGGAAAAAAATTGTGCTGGATTTTGGATCCCAACGTGCACCACTGGTGAAGGTCTATCTGAATCGGAGCTTGATCAAGGATTCTATGTGGGCACCCTATTGCGCAGATATCACCGATGCGGTAGCGGAGGGTGACAATCTCTTAACGATACAGATCTTTGCATCCAATCGCAATCTACTGGGTCCGCATCATCATATCGATGGAGAATGTTATCAGGTAGGTCCGGAGAGCTTTACCGGAACATGGAGCTGGGTTGAGCGGACGAGTGAAGCCGATGCCACAGATATTGCCGATCAAACGAAAAATTATTGGACGGATACGTATTCCTTTGTGGAATTTGGATTCTCGGAAACGTAAACGAAGAGGAGAAGAGAGTATGCGTTTTTATGAAGAAACTCAAAAACAGTATGAAAACCCATCTTATGATCGGGAAGCGGTACGGCAACTTTTATGCCAAGAACTGGCAGCGGCTCCCTATAAAATCGTGGTATTGGATGATGATCCCACCGGTGTGCAGACCGTACATGATGTGTCGGTTTATACCGATTGGTCTTATGCCAATATCCTGGCCGGTTTTATGGAAGAAGAAAGAACCTTTTATATTTTGACCAATTCCAGAGCGATGACGAAAGAAGAGACAACAAAGCTTCATCAAACGATTGCCAGAGCGGTCGCACGAGCTTCGCGGGAGACCGGAACTCCATTTCTGCTCATCAGCCGAGGTGACTCTACACTGCGCGGGCATTATCCGCTAGAGACGCAGGTGCTTTTTGATACCCTACTTTCGGCTGGAGCCGAGTGTCCGGATGGAGAGATTTTGATTCCTTATTTTCAAGCGGGAGGACGCTATACCGTTGAGAATATCCACTATGTTCGCTATGGGGATACACTCATACCGGCCGGAGAGACGGAGTTTGCCAAAGACCGCACCTTCGGATATCAGGCCTCTGATTTGCGAGATTATATTGAAGAAAAGACCGAGGGGCGCTACGGTGCAGACCGTGTCGCTGTGATCTCCTTAGAGAGCTTGCGACAGATGGATTATGATGGAATCACCGGGCAGCTTATGGAACTTGATGGATTTGATAAGATGATCGTAAATGCACTGGAACCGTCTGATCTGGAGGTTTTTTGCGTCAGCCTTTACCGTGCGTTACAGCAGGGAAAACGCTTTTTGTTTCGAACGGCTGCGGATTTTGTCAAAGCAGTGAGCGGCATCTCGGATCGGGCACCTCTGAGGGGCGAAGAACTGGTCGATGCGCACAATCCCCATGGCGGTATCGTCGTGGTTGGTTCTCATACCGCAAAAACTACCGAGCAGATGAACCGGCTGCACGGAATGCCAAATCTGGAATTTGTGGAATTTGATTCCGATCTGGTCTTGAAAGACCGTTTGGATGAGGAGGTTGCCCGCGTAGTGGAGATCAGTGAGCAAGCAATTCGGAACGGAAAAACGGTGGTTGCTTATACCAAGAGAACGCTTTTGTGTGTACAGGAGGATACCAAAGAGGATGCCTTACTGCGCTCGGTAAAAATCTCGGAAGCAGTTTTACATCTGGTGGGAGATCTAAAGGTATGTCCTGCTTTCGTGGTGGCCAAGGGAGGAATTACATCCAGCGATATCGGGGTCAAGGCTTTAAAGGTAGAAAAGGCTCGTGTACCGGGACAGATTCTCCCCGGAATTCCGGTCTGGAAAACCGGGGAAGAGAGTACATTCCCGGGGATTGCTTATGTGATATTCCCGGGTAATGTTGGAGATCCGGAAAGCTTGAAACAGGTTGTGGAAACACTCACAGAATCTCAAAATGGAGGAAAAGCATGCGAAAAATAATTATTTCAGTGGCGGCAGTTGCGGGATCGGAAGCCTTAGATCCCGCGTGTATTGCAGCGGATGTGATCCGGTGTGTAGATGCCGGTGCAGCGATGTGCCATCTGCACTGCAAAACCAGAGAAGGTAAACTGACACCGGATATCACGGTACTAACCGAAGCGTTTGATCGGATTTTAGAACAGCGTGATGTGGTGGTTCAGGCTTCTACCGGCGGAATTTCCGATATGAGCATCGAGGAGCGCTGCTTTCCGCTTTCCTATAAAAAGGTGGAAAGTGCGTCTTTAAATGGAGGTTCTACCAATTTGGGAGAGGCGATTTACCGCAATTCTTTTGACGATATTCGCTACTGCGCCAAGGTTTGCTACGAGAAGAATATCATACCGGAAATCGAGGTATTTGATATCGGTATGATTCATAACATCGAATTGGTAAGGGCGGAACAGCCATTTCGGGATCCGGTTTTGTTTAATCTGGTGTTTGGGCACAAAGGGGGAATGCAGGCAACCATAGAGGCACTGAGTGCCTTCCGTTCCTTCGTACCGGACGGATGCTTGTGGGGAGTGACTCATTTTGGACGTGATAACTGGACTTTTTTGGCAGCAGCTGTGGCCATGGGCGCTACGGTGGTACGTATTGGCTTTGAAGACAGCCGCTATTTAGAGGAGCAGGTATCTGCCAACTATAATTATGAAGAAGTGAAACATTTGGCAGATCTCATTCGAGCGATGGGACTTTCTCCGGCATCTCCGGCAGAAGCAAGAAAAATCTTAAATAAGGAGTGATATCATGATGAAAGCAGCATTAGTGTATACCAGTACCACACCGGAATTGATGGAATGGGTGGAGACAGAGGTCCGGAAACAATTGGGAGGGGAGGTGGAACTGCTCAGTTATCAAAATGGAGAGATCCTTGCAAAAACCAGAGAAGCCGGATACGTGACGGCAGAAGCGGCAGCCGAATTGGCGAAGCTTTTTATGACAGCTATACAGGACGGAGCCGATGCGATTTTGAATATCTGTTCTTCGGTAGGAGAGGCGGCCGATGCGATGCAGGATTTTGCAGACTATAGCGGTGTCCCGATTGTGAGAATTGATCAGGAGATGTGCCGAGAAGCGGTGCGCCTTGGAAGTCGGATTGCCATCATGGCAACACTTCCCACTACCTTACAGCCAACGAAGAACACGGTGATGCGTATGGCGAGATCCATGGGACGCGTGGTGACACCGGTGGAAGTGTTGGTGGATGGGGCATTTGGTCTCAATCCGGAAGAATTTCGGATGCGGATGCTCGAAAAAGCAGGAGAGGTTGCAGCACAAGTCGATGTGATCTTGCTCTGTCAGGGTTCGATGGCATACTGTGAGCAGCTACTGGCGGATACCTATCATAAACCGGTATTGTCAAGTCCTCGTTTTGGCGCAGCGGCACTAAAAAAAGCATTACAAGACAAAGGACTCCTCAAGTGAGAGAAAGGAAATGCGATGCTGATTGATACAAAAAATTCACCTTATGCAAACGTGTGGTCACTGCCTTGCAAAGCAGTGATGTGGAGAACCGGATTTTGGGAAGATACACTGATGATGTGTACTGAGCATACAGTTCCGCAGCTTCAGCGCATGTTTGACAGCAAGGATATCAGCCATGTTGTGGAGAACTTCAAAATCTGCGCAGGCGAAAGTACCGGTTCCCATGCGGGAACTCCTTTTGGTGATGGGGACTTTTATAAATGGATGGAAGCTGCGATGTATACGGCAGCTTATCGCCATAATCAAGATCTGTTCGATCAGTTGGATGGTTATATCGCACTGCTTGGAAAAGCGCAGCTGCCCGATGGTTACCTTTCAACGAAGCAGATTATCGGAGAGAGAACACAAAACGGAGTGGCACGTTTGGGTGACGTCAATGATTTTGAAGTGTACAATTTTGGCCATTTGTTCACGGCAGCCAGCTTACATAAACGTCTGACGGGTAAAGATAATTTTCTTCGTATTGCCATAAAAGCTGCAGATTATTTGGAATGTTTATATCAAAAGGCATCCGAAACCGGAGAAGTGCAAACCGCAGTATGCCCTTCCCATTACATGGGATTGGTGGAGATGTACCGTACCACAGCGGATGAACGTTACTTAAAGCTTGCTAAAACAGCCATGAAACTCAGAGACTGTGTGAGTGCGGGAACCGATGATAATCAGGATCGGATTCCTCTTTTAGAGCAGGATCAGATTGTGGGTCATGCGGTTCGAGCAAACTATTTGTATGCGGGTGCTGCAGATCTCTATGCGGAAACCGGGGATCCCGCCTATCTTTCGATGCTTCATAAGGTCTGGAACAGTCTCATTACCCATAAGATCTATATTACCGGAGGCTGTGGCGCACTCTATAACGGAGTTTCCCCCTATGGAAATTTCTTTAAAGACCAGAAAACCCATCAGGCATACGGATATGAATATCAGCTTCCCAATATTACCGCTTATAACGAAACCTGTGCTTCCATTGGTGGGGTGATGTGGGCAGATCGGATGTTCCATATCGAACCGAAGGCCTGCTATATGGATCTCTTGGAACGAATGATGCTCAATGTCAATTTAGCGGCAGTAAGTCTGGACGGCAAAAAATTCTTTTATGAAAATATGCTGAGACGGGCAAAAAAACTGGAATATGAATTGGTATGGCCGTTGGAACGAAGCGAGTACATCAAAAGTTATTGCTGTCCGCCTAATTTGGCGCGAGTCATGGCACAATCCGCAGAATATGCTTATTGCTTGGATGAGGATACGGTCTGGACCGGTTTATATGGGGACAATATCGGAAATATCACACTCCCATGCGGGGCTGCATTTACCATACATCAGGAGACTGATTATCCTTATGATGGAAAAATAAAGTTTACATTTGACCGAGTAAGTGATCCGACACCGTGGAATTTGAAGGTAAGAATTCCGGGTTGGGCAGAGAGCGGAAGCATTTGCGTCAACGGAAAGACGGAAATACTAACCGGGCAAGCAAGTGAAACTTATCAAACGATTCGCGTGACGAATACGAAAGAGACCGTCATTGAATTGGTACTTGACATGCCGGTGCGTTTAACTGCAGCCAATGCGATGGTAGAAGAAGATAGCAATCAGGTTGCCGTAGAACGGGGACCGCTGGTTTATTGTATGGAGAGTCCGGATGCTCCGGTGGAAACACTGGATGATTTACTGCTGCCTATCCATGCAGAATTCACCTTGTGCCCCTATGAGATTGCAGGAAGAAAGATGACCGCACTCAAGACACAGCTTTCCTGTTTAATCCTGGAGGAGTCCGACCGCGGCACACTTTACCGGACCGTTCATCACCAAGGGATGAAGCAGGTAGATGTGCGCCTGATCCCCTACTTTGCTTGGGATAATCGGGGATTTGGCGAGATGAGAATCTGGTTTCCGGCTGCTTATCCGATTTGATTCGGATAGATTGGATGAAGAAATATGAAAAAAATGCCTTTGCTTTTTTATGGCGGAGATTACAATCCGGATCAATGGGATGATAGCACCATTCAAGAGGATATGAAGCTCTTCAAGAACGCCGGAATCAATCTGGTGACACTCCCGATCTTCTCTTGGGCGAAATTGGAGCCTACAGAAGGAGAATACGACTTTGCTTGGTTGGATCAATTACTGGCCGGGCTGTGGGAGAATCGGATCTATGTTTGTCTGGCAACGCCGACATCCGCACAGCCGGCATGGCTGTCGGCTCGCTACGAAGACGTGCTTCCTGTGGATATCGCAGGACGAAAACGAACCCATGGCATGCGGGTATTCTTTTGTGTAAACAGCGGAAATTATCGGAAGCGTGCGGCGGCGATTGCCGAACAGATGGCAAAACGCTATGCCGGCTATCCGGGACTGGTGGCATGGCATGTGTGTAACGAATATGGAACCTATTGTTACTGTGAAACCTGTCAGCAGAAATTCAGGCTTTGGCTGAAAGCACGCTATGGAACGATTCAGGAACTCAACGAGAGGTGGAATACCGCTTTTTGGGGACGGATTGTCTCTGATTTTGACGAAATCATGCTACCGACACAACGCAATGATGATGATCGCTTTAACCCGGGAATCCAGTTGGATTATCTGCGTTTCATGACCGATTCTACGCTGGAATGTTATCAAAACGAAGCCCAAATCTTAAAACAATATACACCGGAGATTCCGGTTTTCACCAATATCTCCGGCTTTATCAAAAAGTTAAACCAGTTTCAAATGGCAGAACAGATGGATCTGGCAGGCTGGGATAATTACCCGGGACCACGGGATGAGATCAGTTTTCCGGCACTCAAACACGATATCATGCGCGGGTTGAAGAACGGAGCTTCCTACATGGTGACGGAGCAGTCGCCCAATCAGCAAAATTGGCAGCCTTATAATAAATTGAAAAGACCGGGTGAGGTGCGCACACTCGCCTATCAGGGTCTGGCTCATGGGGCAGATACTTCCCTGTTCTTTCAGATGCGCCAGTCGATTGGCGGTCAGGAGAAATTTCATGGGGCCTTGATTTCTCATGAGGGTACCGCTAATAGCCGTATCTATCGGGAAATGAGTGCCTTGGGAGCAGAATTTGCAAAACTGGGAAATTGTTTTCTGGGGGGACGCACCGATGCTTC
>JAVXIV010000090.1:0-7978 GCA_036785645.1 Hungatella sp. | reverse complement strand
CAGCTTACAAGCAAGCTTGACGCTGCTTTCCACAGCTATTTTTCCGCCCTCTGAACAGTTACAATTATTCTTAAATAGGAGGAGACAGCATATGGAATCATCAGTTTTATCACGTTTTCTGAAATATATTGTCATAGATACACAATCGAAGGACGAGATGGATGTTATTCCGAGTACGGAAAAGCAAAGAAATCTCGCGCATTTATTGGCAGAAGAATTGAGAAATATGGGAGCATCTGATGTAAGAGAGGATGCGCATTCTTATGTTTATGCTACGATTCCCGGGAATAGCAAGAACAAAGATATCCCGGTATTAGGACTGATTGCCCATATGGATACGGCACCCGCTTATTCCGGAACCGATGTGAAACCCCAGATCATCAAATCCTATGATGGAACGGATATTTTGATGAATCCGGCAACCGGTCTCACGATGCAGGTAGCAGATTTTCCAGATTTAAAAGCTTATATTGGGCAAGATTTGATCACTACGGATGGAACCACCTTATTAGGTGCAGATGACAAAGCAGGGGTAGCTGAGATTATGGCTGTGGCAGATTATCTCTTATCGCACCCGGAGATTTCACACGGTACCATTCAGATTGGGTTTACTCCGGATGAAGAAGTGGGCTGCGGTGCCAATTTGTTTGATGTTGCTGCTTTTGGTGCAGAGGTTGCTTACACGGTAGATGGTGGCGAACTTGGGGAATTGGAATATGAGAATTTCAATGCGGCTTCTGCCAAAGTAAAAATACATGGTTCCAGTATTCACCCCGGTTCTTCCAAAGGCAAGATGAAAAACGCGATTCTAATGGCTATGGAATTTCAGTCCATGCTTCCTGTTTTTGAAAATCCCATGTATACCGAAGGGTATGAAGGGTTTTATCATCTGGATCAGATAGAAGGTGATGTAGAACATGCCAAACTGGATTATATCATTCGGGATCATAACATGGAGAAATTTTTAGAAAAGAAAGCTTATATTCAACGGGCAGCTGACTATTTGAATCATAAATACGGGGCAGATACCTTTGAATTAATCTTAAAAGACAGCTATTACAACATGAAAGAGAAGATTGAACCACATATATACCTTGTAGATATCGCACGTCAGGCTATGCTTGATTTAGGAATCACACCCAAGGTCTGCCCAATCCGCGGCGGTACCGATGGAGCACGGCTCTCCTATATGGGACTTCCTTGTCCGAATCTTTGTACCGGCGGTCATAATTTCCATGGTAAATATGAATTTATCTCGATCCAATCCATGGAAAAAATCGTAGAGTTGCTGCTGAATATTATAAAAAAATTTGAAATGAGCCAACCATGAGAAAATTAGCACTATCCGATGAGATTTTATTAAGTGTGGAAAAACCCGCCAGATATATTGGCAATGAAGTAAATACCGCAAAAAAAGATCCGGCTGATACCAAAATTCGGTTTGCCATGTGTTTTCCGGATGTCTACGAGATTGGAATGTCTCATTTGGGCATTCAGATTTTATATGATCGCTTCAATCGTCGAAATGATGTATTTTGTGAACGGGTTTATTCCCCATGGACCGATTTAGATCAAATTATGAGGGAACAAAAGATTCCACTTTTTGCATTGGAAACACAGGATCCCATTAAGGATTTTGATTTTCTTGGAATCACGCTGCAGTATGAGATGAGCTATACCAATGTTTTACAAATTCTGGACTTAAGCCAGATTCCACTGCACACCGCAGATCGTACCGAAGACGATCCCTTGGTCATTGGAGGCGGTCCCTGTGCTTATAATCCTGAGCCATTGGCAGACTTTTTTGATTTGTTTTACATTGGAGAAGGGGAAACCGTCTACGACCAGTTATTAGACCGCTACCTTAACAATCAACATCAAGGCGGCAGCCGTCATGATTTTCTTGAGATGGCAGCCGAAATTCCCGGAATCTATGTTCCACAGTTTTATGAGGTAACCTACCAAGAAGATGGAACCATTGAAACCTTTCTTCCCACTAATTCCCATGCGAAACCGGTGATCAGCAAGGAATTAGTAGTGGATATGGATTCCGTTTCTTACATTGAGAAACCCATTGTGCCATTTATTCAAGCAACACAGGATCGGGTCGTATTGGAGATTCAGCGTGGCTGCATCCGCGGCTGTCGTTTCTGCCAAGCCGGCAATGTATACCGCCCACTTCGGGAGCACAGCTTGGAATATCTAAAAGATTATGCATGCAAGATGCTTAAAGGTACCGGACATGAAGAGATTTCGCTTAGTTCCTTAAGTTCCAGTGACTATACGCACTTAGAAGGTCTGGTCAACTTTTTGATTGATGAGTTTAAGGGAAAGGGCATCAATATTGCACTTCCCTCCCTGCGTATTGATGCCTTTTCTTTAGATGTGATGAGCAAGGTTCAGGATGTGCGCAAAAGCAGTCTGACCTTCGCACCGGAAGCCGGTTCCCAGAGATTGCGCAATGTCATCAATAAGGGATTGACCGAAGAAGTGATTTTACAGGGTGCCGCAGATGCCTTTCAGAGCGGTTGGAATCGAGTGAAACTGTATTTCATGTTAGGGCTTCCTACCGAAACCGTAGAAGATATGGAAGGAATTGCGGAGCTGTCGGAAAAAGTTGCCGAGGTGTATTATGAGATCCCCAAGGATCAGCGCAATGGCAAAGTACAGATTGTAGCTAGTTCAGCTTTTTTTGTACCCAAACCATTTACCCCGTTCCAGTGGGCAAGAATGTGTACCAAAGAAGAATTTCTGGAGCGCGCTTATGTTGTCAAAAATAAGTTTAAGCAGATGCGGAATACAAAGAGTCTGAAATATAACTGGCATGAAGCCGATTTGACTATTTTGGAAGGTGTGCTCGCCAGAGGTGATCGCAAAACAGGCGCATTAATCGAAGAAGCTTATAAAAATGGGGCATTGTTTGATGCCTGGTCCGAACATTTTCATAATGAGATCTGGATGCAGGCATTTCAAACCTGTGACATTGATTCTGACTTTTATACCGTGCGAGAACGCAGCTTAGATGAAATATTCCCTTGGGATTTTATTGATGCAGGGGTATCCAAGGAATTTTTAAAGAGAGAGTGGAAAGAATCCCAGACAGAGACTGAGACACCCAATTGCCGTCAGCGCTGCTCTGCTTGTGGTGCAAAAAAATACAAAGGAGGGGTCTGCTATGAAGATAAGAATTAAATTTTCCAAGCTGGGTGCCATGAAGTTTGTCGGACATTTGGATCTTTTGCGTTATTTTCAAAAAGCCATGCGACGTGCCGAAGTCGATATTTGCTATAGTGAAGGGTTTAGTCCTCATCAAGTCATGTCCTTTGCAGCTCCGCTGGGAGTTGGACTCACCGGCACCGGAGAGTATATGGATATCGAGGTGCATAGTACCAAAGATTCCAAGACTATGATCCGGCAGTTGAATGCAGTGATGGTAGATGGCATACAGATCTTAAGTTACCGGAAATTAGAGGATGATAGCAAAAATGCCATGTCGCTAGTCATGGCTGCAGACTATACCATTTCTTTTTATGAACAAAAAAAGCCACAAGATCCGGATGAATTTTTCAGAGAAATGAAACGCTTCTATGACCAAGAGCAGATTCTGATCGAGAAAAAGACAAAAAAGAGTGAAAAAGAAGTAAATATTAAACCTTTAATTCTAGAGCTGCATCGAGAGCATGATTCTCTCTTTTTAAAACTGGCTACCGGAAGTGTAGAGAATCTAAAGCCGGAGCTGGTTCTGGAGGCATTTTATCAATTTCAACATCTGGAATATCCAAAATGTGCATTTCAAATTCAGCGAGAAGAGGTCTACGGAGACGTCATGTCTTTAGAAGAGATGGGAGAGGACATTGAATAAACTGATTATAACCAGATGGAACGAGCAAGTGTTGACTGCGCTTGCGTCGGACTCGGAAGTCCTGCAGCTTGGTCTTGAGGACGAATCAGAACGTTCCTTGCTCCATAATATTTATATTGGAAAAGTAAAAAATGTAGTTTTGAATATCAATTCTGCTTTTGTGGATATTGGAAACGGGCAGATGACATACTATAGTCTGACCGAAAATACCCAGCATCTTTATACAAAACCGCATACCGGTCCGCAGCTTCATGCCGGGGACGAAATCATCGTACAGGTTGCAAAGGATGCTGTAAAAACCAAGGATCCTGTCGTCAGCAGTCATTTGAATTTTACCGGCAAATACTGTGTGTTAACACTTGGAAAAACAACCATTGGATTTTCCAATAAGATTGTGGACCAAGCGTGGAAAGATTCCGTTAAAGCTCCATTAATGCAAGAAAAAGAGGAGAGTTTTGGAATTATTGTCCGCACCAATGCAAGAGACGCCTCGATGGAAGAAATGATAGAAGAATTACGGCAGCTGCGTACACGTTATCACCTTGTGATGGAGTCCGGACAATATCGCACTTGTTACAGCTTACTCTATGAGGAGCAGCCTTCCTATGTCACAAGCTTACGGGACACCTATGCAGCACAAATGGACGAAATTATCACAGATGATCCGGCAATCTATCAGACCATGGAAAATTATCTGCAAAAGGAACAGCCGGAAGATGTTAAAAAACTGATTTTTTATAAAGATCCTATGGTTTCTCTGATTAAGCTCTACCGAATTGAAAAAACAATGGAGGAGGTACTGCATCCCAAGGTTTGGCTGAAATCCGGCGGATATTTGGTCATTGAATCGACCGAGGCCTGTCATGTGATCGATGTGAATACCGGCAAATATACCGGAAAGAAAAATCTCAGAGATACTCTTCTAAAGATCAATCTAGAGGCCGCCCGGGAGATCAGCAAACAATTGCGCCTTCGCAATCTATCCGGAATCATTCTCATTGATTTTATTGATATGGAAATGGAAGAAGATAAGAAGTTACTGATGAGCCGCTTAGCAGATTGGTGTGCCGCCGATTCCGTAAAGACTAACGTTGTGGATATGACAAAGCTGAATCTGGTCGAAGTGACACGCAAAAAGCTGAGAAGACCGCTTTATGAAGAAGTTGCAAGACACTAAGACCACTTATATTTGTAATTGTTCGATGATTTTAAGATTGCCGTCTGCGTTTAAAATTGATTGCAGTGAGAATAAAAACTAAGATGACATTGACCGATAGAATACTGATTGCAGCGACCAGACCTATTTGATCCGCTGCACTGCCAACCAACTGTGGTGTGATGATTCCGCCAACTGCGGATATCGCAGTTAATATGGACATCCCAAGCGTAGATCCTTGAATCAATGGACCAATATTGGCCACGCAGGTTGGATAAATTCCGGCTAGGAAAAAACCAAATCCTAAAAGCGATATCGTAATTACGGTTAAACCGGATGCTGAAATCAAGATAAAAAAGCAAACAATACTTCCTATGGCATTCATCAATAAAATTGTACTGGTGGAATATCGTTTCGATAAGGAAGCACAAGCTAAACGCCCGGCCATAATTACAAGCCATGTAAAGGAAACCATCGTAGTGGCAAAATTCTGACTCATAATTCCGGTACTTTGCAGATAAGTGACAAACCAACCATTGATGCAATTTTCCACCCCTAAATAAAAGAAGAGCACAAAACCAATACAGTAAAAATCAAATGATTTGAGAAAAGAACGTGTAGTCTTGTTGGAAGCTTCAGATGCTGATTTTTCTGCTTTTGGATAGTCCATCGTGGCATAACCGTAGGTAGATGTAGTACATAATAAGATAATCAAATATAAAATACTCTTCCATGAAAATCCAAAATAAGCCAGAATTGCAGCCAAAAACGGAGCCAAGAAAGCACCGATTGCAAAGCTGCAGTGCAAGAGATTGAGCATCTGATTGGTTGCTAATCTCATTGACCGTTGCATTATTGATGATGGTAATACAGCCTCTGGCAATGCCAATCAGCAGCATCAGCAGATACATCACCGGCATCGATGGTAAAAATGTGAGTACCAGCAAACTGATCGGAACCATAGCCGCCATCAGGGTTATGGAGAGTCGCTTCCCAATGGAAGCTACCATGATTGGAAAGAAAAAACTAGATAACAGGTTGCCAATTGCCATGACAGACAACAATCCACCGGCTACGGTATAACTTAAGTTCGCCTCTAAAATCAGTGATGGAAGAATTGCACCGATCACTAAGATTGCCATACCACTAATGGCATATCCATAGCAGCATCGGATAAAGGTACTATTTCTTATATTCATATAAAAATCCCCCTAATCAAATAATATCCTGTACATTATACCATTTAAAGGAAGAAACACAAGAAGAAAAGTGAAAAAGGATGTTTTTTGGTTAAAAATTTGATTGACAACAACTTTGTAAAATGCTAAAATATATCAGTATGCCGCACAATGAGGTTTCAAAGATTCGGAGATTCCGAAGCACCACAGTTGGCGAGTAATGATAATAGGAGGTGCCATATGTACGCGATTATTGCAACAGGTGGTAAGCAGTACAAAGTAGCGGAAGGCGATATCATTAAGATTGAAAAACTTGGTGTTGAAGCTGGAGAAGCAATCATATTTGACCAAGTGCTTGCTGTAAACAATGGAGAATTAGCAGTAGGATGTCCGACCGTAGCTGGAGCAACTGTATCTGCAACAGCGGTAAAAGAAGGAAAAGCTAAAAAAGTTATCGTTTACAAGTATAAAAGGAAGTCCGGATACCATAAGAAAAATGGTCATAGACAACTTTATACTCAAGTTAAGATCGAAAAGATCAATGCTTAATTATGATTCGTGTAACTGTGTTTCAAGATTCTGATGAGGTATATACCGGTATTGAGTTAGCAGGACATGCAGGATTTGGCGAATATGGACAAGATATTGTCTGTGCTGCGGCATCCGCATTGGTTCTTAATATGGCCAATTCTGTGGAACAGTTTACCGAGGATCCGTTTGAAGGAAGCATGGAAGAAGAAACCGGAAGTTTTTCCTTTCATTTTACTTCTATCATAGGTTTAGAATCGAAACTCCTTATGAACTCTTTGGTTCTTGGTCTCAAGAATGTTGAGAGTGAATACGGAAAACAATATATTAAAATCCAATTTGAGGAGGTGTAAGTGATGTTTAAGATGAACCTTCAATTATTCGCTCATAAAAAAGGAGTTGGTTCTACCAGAAATGGCAGAGATTCCGAGTCTAAGAGATTAGGCGCTAAGAGAGCAGATGGACAGTTCGTATTAGCCGGTAATATTCTTTACAGACAACGTGGTACCAAGATTCACCCAGGTAACAACGTAGGACGTGGTGGAGATGACACATTATTCGCTACAGTGGATGGTGTTGTCAGATTCGAAAGAAAGGGCAGAGACAAAAAGCAAGTTTCTGTATACCCAAGAACAATCGCTGAATAGTTCGAGAGGCTTCATACCTTGCCGTATGAAGCCTTTTATCATCATGGGAATAAGATTGGCAGGCTTTATGGGAAAGGGTTATGGTGTAATATGTTTGCAGACAGTGCAAAAATTTTTATAAAATCCGGTAAGGGCGGTGACGGTCACGTTAGTTTTCGAAGAGAAATCTATGTACCCTGCGGCGGTCCGGATGGTGGCGATGGAGGAAAAGGCGGAGATATCATCTTCGAAGTAGACGATGGTTTAAATACGCTGACTGATTTTCGCCAGATACGAAAATATGTAGCAAAAGATGGAGAACCGGGCGGAAAGAAACGCTGTCATGGTTCTAATTCTGATAATTTAGTGATTAAAGTTCCGGAAGGAACCGTGATCAAAGATTTTGAATCCGGCAAAGTCATCGCTGATATGTCGGGAGAACACAAAAGAGAAATCATTTTAAATGGTGGACGTGGCGGTATGGGTAATATGAATTTTGCAACCCCTACGATGCAGGCCCCCCAATATGCACAGCCCGGCCAGTCCGGACGTGAACTTTGGGTTCAGTTAGAATTGAAAGTAATTGCCGATGTCGGTTTGGTGGGATTCCCCAATGTCGGAAAATCCA
>JAVXIV010000089.1:0-8011 GCA_036785645.1 Hungatella sp. | reverse complement strand
TTCCACCATATTCACTAATACCAAAACGAATTTTATAGCCGATATCCGTGTCACTGATTCCACATTTATATGCTTTTTCTTCAAACCCCCAATTACTATCCCAGTCTGATACAAGATCATAAGTACCCTTTTGATCCGTGATCACTAGATCATGAATCGTGGTGTAATATGGCACCTTAAGAGATATGCACTGTTCTGTTCCTTCCTCAAAGCTCCCTTCCCACATCTGTTTGATATACATAGAGCCATCACTATAAATCATGGTGTTCATATGAATCGTATTGACTTGCTCTGCAGCAAAAATTGGAAACGGAAACAAAAATAAAAGCAAAAAGCAGATCACAATACTATTTTTATTCATTACACTGCTCCTTTTATCATAAAATCAATGAGTCCAAACCGTAGTACGAATCGCCGTGGCAATCATCAACTGACTCTCTCTTTCGATATAATTAATGTCTCGGGTTCCGTCAATTTCCCGATTAATTCCTGTTCTTCCTGCTCTGTAGCAAAACGAATTCGCTCTTGCTCACAGAATGGGCAGTGCGTAATCGCACCCACCCTATAGAAAATAAATCCACATCTTTCACAAATATAAATCATCTTTTCCCATCTCCTTTATCTGCAAAAATCCCATTAGAAAGCCGGGAATACGATTTTGCGGTTTTTTTAGTATCTGATTGTAAAGTACGATTGACTGACGATAAATATCTTCACTGCGCAAAAGAACAAATTTTGCATCTTGTTTTTCCTGATCGGTCTCCGCCTGCATATAATATTTATGACAGGCAGTCAGTTGCATTTTAGCACTATTCACCATATTTCCTTTCGTCCTCAGTTCCTGATAGACGATTCGAAACCATAGCGTTACAAAAGCCGCAATACTAATGGCGGCAATCACGTAGGCGATCGTTGCAGTCAAGTTGCATTCCTCCTTTCCCGGCTTTCGCTCTATCTATCTTACAAAGCGCAATTACTAAGTAGAGCAATCATAGCAAACTATAGGATAAAAAATTTTAAATGTCGCGAAATGTAGTAAATACGACCTAAAATGTAAATCAATCTTGCAAAAAAGAGGATTTTATTGTAGAATCAACATGAATTTCTATATACTCAGACTAGGAGGTACTATTTTGCATATTGCCGTTTGTGACGATGATTATTTAGAACTAACTCGAATTACAGCCCTTTTAGATACTTATCGGCAGAAAAGAAATATCGGTCTGACCTATCAGGCTTACCAAAGCGCCGTGGATCTCCTCTTCGACACAAAAAGCAACCGGTATGACCTGTTTTTGCTTGACATCTTAATGCCGGGCTTTACAGGGATACAGGCTGCTCATGAAGTGCGCAGTTTTGACTCTGATGTAAAAATTATTTTTCTGACTGCCTCTCCGGAATTTGCACTAGACAGCTATGCAGTACGCGCATGGGATTATATGCTAAAACCGGTTTCTGCCGACAAACTCTTTGCAGCATTGGATTTGATTTTAACAAAAAAGCAAGAATCATGTGATGGAATTTTTGTCAAAACAACAGACAGCATTACACACATTTTATATGCAAAGCTTGCCTTTGTGGAAGTGATGAACAAAAAGCTGTATTTTCATTTATCCGACAACTCAGTGCGAGAAGTCCATGCCCCTTTAACCGCATATGAAAAGGAACTGACCTCGCGACCTGAATTTATCAAAGTGCATCGTTCCTACCTTGTGAACCTAGGGCAGATGAGCGAATTAACTGCCTGTGGTTTTGTAAGCAGCTGTGGAAAGACCATTCCGGTTTCACGACTGCTTTACAGTGAAATACGGCAGACCTATATGGACTATCTGTTCATGAACCAGCGTGACACGGTTCCTTCCTCACACAAGAACGTGTCTTTACCCTAAAACTGTACAATCTCCGGTATCGCTTGTGCCATCTCCACCGACTCCGCATAGAGCACCGGACCGATTCCGCCATAATTCTTCTCTTCCTCATACTCGATTCTGGCTTGAATACGAACCCACTGCTTCGTCTCTAGCATTTCTGCTTTTTTAGATTTACAAACATAGCCCAGAAATGTCATATCCGCCTCGCAGCAAGTCATGGCCATGCGTCCCGGAACAAAGCAATCTGCGGGGAAATCGTGAGATTTTAAAACCATCCCGATAAAAGCCACTACTTTTCCCCGGTAGCGATCCGGTTTATCCATACAATCGATATACCAGATTCCATAGAATTCCGGCTCGATTTCAATCACATCTGCACTCATATCATACGGAAGATCTGCCTCACTTACTTCTTCTAACTCACCTTCGGAATCTTCAAATACAATCTGACACTTGGTATTGAGTGCCTTTAGCGTACGCCGGTATCCTTCTAAATCCTGCACACGATCACAACGGTTACAGATAATCAGTTCGGAATGGCGTACCATCGCCCCCAGCAAGGGCTTCATATTCTTCATATATAACTCAAAGGTGGACGCATCAATCAAGGTGATCTGCTGATAAATCATCCAATCCGGAGGCAGCCTTAACTCATCCTGATTCCACATACCATTCCATTCGATCAAAACCCGTTCCGGGTTATAGAGCAGTTCCAATTCTTCCAGCCGAGCAGGTGTCAGCCCAATCAAATCATCTATATAAACAACCGCCGTCTTCGTTTGGGTCAAAAGCTCCGGACTGTATTCGGTATCCCCCTCTTCGCACACCAAGAGCAAGGTTTTTCCTGCTGTTTTAAAATATTCCTGTCTCATAGTCAGTTGTAAAAACTGTGTTTTTCCTGCTTCCAAAAAGCCGTTGATCAAAAATACCGGCATGATATCATCTTCGATTGCTGGTCCCATGCTTAGCTCCTACCAAATGCTTTATTTAATTTTTCTTCTTCCAACTTGGCTCCAATCACACATACCTTTCCGGTGTAATCCGGACTTCCGGTACGGATCTCATATTCATCCGGAACCAAGTCAAAATAGAACCATTCCCCCGGATTGTCACTGGGCAGCATCCCCTTCGCCCGCAGTACCTCACCGTAATCACTGCCATTGGCCAATTCATCCAAAATTGCATCTAATTCTTCTCGATCACAGGGTACAATCGTTTCCATCCCCCAACTTTGAAATACCTCATCTGCGTGATGATGTGCGTGATCATGGCAGCCACAGTCACAGGTTTCTTCATGCTCGTGGTGGTTATGGTCATGATGCTCGTGCTCCTCGTGGTCATGCTCGGTTACCTCTGCCAGCAGATCTGCTTCCATCGTATCCGGTTTCTCAATAATTTCCAATAGCTGTGCACCACTCAATTGACTGCAGGGTGTGGTTATAATGGTTGCCTTTTGATTGTGCAGCCGAATCAATTCCATCGCCTTTTGAACCCGATCCGCATCTGCAATATCGGTTCTGCTCATCACAATCGTTCCTGCATATTCGATCTGATTATTAAAAAATTCGCCAAAATTCTTCATATACATCTTGCACTTAGCGGCATCGACGATGGTCACTGCACTATTTAATGTCACCTCGATATGAGAAGCCACATCTCTCACTGCCCTCATCACATCCGATAATTTTCCCACGCCCGAAGGTTCTATGATGATGCGATCCGGATGGTATTGAACCAATACTTCTGACAAAGATCGACCAAAATCGCCAACTAAGGAGCAGCAGATACAACCCGAATTCATCTCCCGGATCTCAATACCGGAATCTTTTAGAAATCCGCCGTCAATGCCGATCTCGCCAAATTCATTTTCAATCAAAACCACCTGTTCACCCACAATGGCTTCTTCTAATAGTTTTTTGATAAAGGTTGTCTTGCCTGCGCCCAAAAAGCCTGAAATAATATCAATTTTTGTCATGATGTTCCTTCTTTCCTTCAACATGAGGATTGTCTCCAAATAGTTTTCTCCTGACTCATACATCTTCGGATACCTCCCGGTAGCTTATACTATACAATGGTCACAATTGCCTATCCTTTTATATATACACCTTTTTTCACAAAATTTCCATACTTTTCTTTAGATTAGATACGTAAATGTTGCGAATATCTGCATACTCTCCCAAGCCTTTACAAATCACGTTCACCTGATATCCTTGTTGTATCAGTTTTATTAAATAAGAATCGTCCCCCCCCATCATATCATGAACTGCATGATCTCCGGCTACCAGCATCAGCGGTGTCAGCACCACACCGCGCCGTTGTTTCTTCGCCATGCGTGCCATCACATCCTCCAACGTAGGTTCTGCTTCCACGGTCGCGATATAAACCTCCTCATGCCCCATGCGGTGAAAAGTTTCTTCCAATTGTCGATAGACGACATTCGCCCTATGATGGGTTCCATGACCCATAAAAATCAGTGTTTTATCTGCAATCTGCGAGGATAAGGCTTCCCACAAAATCTCTGCAATTTTTTCATGATCCTCCTGATTCGCAAGCAGAGGCATCCCAACCTGCATGCTATCAAATTCAGGACGCCATCTTTCTGCCATTTCCTTGAGAACATGATTTTCAATTCCATCCATAATATGGGTCGGTTGGATCACAACCTGTGTGATTCCGTCTTCTTTCATCGTCTGCAGTGCTTCCTGACTATCCATCACCACCATGCCATCTCTCTCTTTTAAGATCTTCCGAATCCGATCCCCGGAATAGGCGGTATAACAGGGAATTTCCGGATAAGCCGCTCGAATATCCTGTTCTATGGCTCCAATATTTTTCTCTCTAGTCTCTCGATAGGTGGTGCCAAAGCTAACCACCAAAATTCCTTGTTTCAAATTTCACCTCCGCTTGCGCATCGTTCTTCTAGATAAGCTTTCTGAAACTGCTCCAGTGATTTGGGATATGGCTGCAGCTCCAACAGATTTGCCACTTCATATAAAATCGGTTTTCCAAGCGCAGCTCGCCACAGAATTTCTTCCTGTGCAAAAATATGCTCCGATGTGTCATCCGCAATGATTTCTCCACCGCAAAATACCAACACGCGATCCGCCCATTCCCACACAAAATCCATATCATGCGTAGAAATCAAAAGTGTCACATCCTGTTGATGTAACTTCTCCATCTGCTCCCGAAAGATACAAATATGCTGACAATCCAAGCCGGACGTGGGCTCATCTAATAGAATCACTTCCGGATTCATCGCCACAATATCAGCAATGCTGACTCGTTTCTTCTCTCCACCGCTGAGTAAATGCGGCGGACGATCAGCAAGTGCCGTTAATCCGGCTTCTTCCATCACCTTACCAACCTCTTCCCGCACTGCAGTCTCCTGCATGCCCAGATTAAAAAGTCCGAAAGAGATCTCGCCTGCAACCGTAGAAGCGATCATCTGCTGATCCGGATCCTGAAATACCATCCCAACATGCCTGCGAAGGTTACGAAGACTTTCCCGCTGTTTTGTAATCCGCTCTCCCCGATAAAACAGATTCCCCTCTTCCAAACACAAAACTCCATTTAAAGACAAAAAAAACGTTGATTTTCCGGCTCCGTTATTACCCACAACCGCAATTTTTTCTCCTTTGTGGATCTTCACATCGAGATGGCAAATCGCATTTTCTCCTTTTTCATAAGAAAATGTGCCATTTTGAATTTCTAAAATTGGCTCGATCATTGCCACCTCCTTTCTGCAAATAAAATCCCGGTCAAAAAAAGCAGATAAAGTCCAACCACAAAAATCTGTTCTCTTTTTATCGGTTTTGCTTTTTCTAAAAATCGCAAATGACCCTCGTAATTTCTGGCCTCCATCGCATCAAAATTTTGAGACGCTTTTTGAAATGCCACAATCAAAAGGTTTGAACAAATCCCCAAAAAGGAACGGTAGGAACATCGTAAATTCAGATAACCCAGTCTGGACTCCGCAGAACTTTGCATCTGGCGATAGGCTTCCAGCAACACAAATAAATAGCGGTAGATGAAGTACATTAGTTCCACCATGATCCCGGGGAGATGCCACCGCCGCAGCACTCCTACAATCTCGTACATCGGTGTGGAAAATCCAATCATATAAACGCAAGCGATCCCCATACCGGCATTTCGGCTCACCTTCACTACCTCCATGAAGCTCGCTTTGGTAATGGATAGGTAAGTGCCGAAAAAAGGAAGATCCAGCCATCCCTGCCGTACGTCCGAAGCATCTACTAGCAGTGCGAGATTGCCAAGCAGTAAGAACGTAAGCGGTACCGCCAAGGCATGGGCATAGTCACTCCACGACACCTTCCCCCGTGCAGTGGTCACCCAAATCATCACCGCCCCCACAAAGAGCGTGGCTGCTCCACGACTAAACGCAATGCAAAGCAACAGGGAAAGAATCCCCACAAAAACTTTCAAATCCGGATTTAGATTGGCTAATCCGGAATAGACCGCTTGATGATCCATTTGGACCATCCGACTGCTATGAGGATGCTTCACTTCTCCTCATCTCCGGTGCGGTATTTCTTACGTGCTATCAGATAGCCAAAACCATAGCAGACGATTCCGGCACCAACCGCCGCCTGTAAACAGAACAAAAGGCTTTCCGTTTCACCCGGCAATTCCCTGCCCAGTATTTTTTCCAAAATCGGTTCTGCCCAAGGTTCATAGTTGGGATCCAGTATCGAAACCATAGCTCCGGCAGCATCATCTGCTCCCCCAAACTCTGCATGCTTCGAGGCAAGAAAAAACGGACACACCGCTAATACAAGACATGCCAACAACAAGCCCAAGACTACCGTTCGGTTTGATTTCATCCTAAATGCCCTCCTTTGCAAATCCAATTTCCTCTAATTCCGGATTTGCATAAGCTTCCAATCCGATTAGTACCGCAACCGTCAGCAAACCTTCCATTATCGCCAACGGTATTTGCGTCAGTGCAAAAATACCCAAAAATTCCAAAATGGCTCCGCCAACACCACCGGTTGCACTTGGGTGGGCAAACCCCAGTTGAATACCGGTTACACAATACGTAAAGAAATCTCCCAGTGCCACCGCCAAAAAGATGGATACTTTTTTATTGACACTGCATTTTTTGCAAATCCGGTAAATAAAAAAGCTTAAGAACGGTCCGGCGATTGCCATACTAAACGTATTGGCACCTATGGTGGTCAAACCGCCATGTGCCAGCAACACTGCTTGAAACAGCAGGATGATAAATCCAATAACCGCCATCGGTGTCGGTCCAAATAAGATTGCGCCCAGGCCCATGCCCGTTGGGTGGCTCGAGGATCCGGTCACACTCGGAAATTTCAATGCCGACAATACAAAGGCATAGGCTCCTACCATTGCAAAAATGAGCAATGCCCTTCTGTGATTTTTCACAATTTTCTCAATTTTAAAAATTCCGGCTGCCATAAACGGAATGCAAAGCATCCCCCAAGCCACACAAGATCCAAGCGGCAGATACCCCTCCATAATGTGCATCGCATAAGCCGGTGTAACCATAGCAAAGCTCATGGCGATACCGATTAATACGATCATTCTGTTTCTTTGTGTCGGATTCATCGTCTCTCTCCATTCTATTAAAAGAAAAAAATCCATCTACAATCACAACATTCCCGTGATTGCAAATAGACTTGCTTCTTATTCAGTTTTAATATCCCAGTACACCATCCATAGACTCATCCTGATCAATCCACTCTTTTACCTCGATCATACGATAAGTATCCTTCGTATCCCGAATATAAACACGAGCAATTCCCGCATTGATGATCATACGTTTACACATCGAACAGCTGCTGGCATGTTCTACGTAGGCACCGCTTTGGACTTCCAAGCCCACCAAATAAATCGAACTGTCCAGCATCTGATTGCGGGACGCACTGATGATGGCATTGGCTTCGGCATGCACGCTTCGGCAAAGCTCATAGCGTTCCCCACGCGGAACCTGCATCTTTTCCCGAATACATACACCCAAGTCGGTACAGTTTTTTCTTCCGCGCGGAGCTCCCACATACCCGGTAGAAATCACTTCGTCATATTTTACGATAACCGCACCATAATGTTTTCTTAGGCAGGTACAGCGTTGGGATACCACCTCCGCCAAATCCAAA
>JAVXIV010000088.1:0-8014 GCA_036785645.1 Hungatella sp. | reverse complement strand
ATATTCTCAAAAATCGTCTTTGCAGCTGCCGGAGGCAGATTCACACATCCATGGGAACCGCCGGTTTTGTAGATGCTCCCGCCAAAACTGGATCTCCAGCCTGCGTCATGCATTCCGATATTACCATTGAACGGCATCCAGTAGGATACCGGTGTGGCATAATTTTCCCCCTTCAAGGTAGCATTTCGCTCTTTGTAGGTCAACGCATAAGCGCCCGGCGGAGTATCATGCTTCTTCGCCAAATTACCGGATACAAAGTCTGACTCCTGAATCAGTTTTCCATTTTTATAAAAGAACAGATGCTGTGCGGTCAAATTGATCTCTACATAAGTATCGCCGTAATCATTCGCTCCGTGACTGGCTCCTTTTTGCGAATAAATCGGTTCACGCGTCTGACTCTCTCCCGCGCGGATGATCCGGTAAAGTTCATCTGCCTCTGCCCCTTGATTGATCTTAAAACCATAGAATCCTCCACTGATCACCACCGTCTTCCCATATGAAGTTTTCAAGTTTTTCTTCTGATAGGCCGTGTTGTATTTGGATGCCAAACTCTTGACATATGCAGCCACCTGATCTTTATCAAGCCCAATCGTTTGATCGGCATTCACACTCATCCAATGATGCGTCGTCTCTCCGGATAGCGTCTCGATCCGGTCTCCAAATTGGTACTTGACGGTCACACCAACTTGTTTGTTCAATTCAGAAACCACAGTCTGTAACCCCGGATCTGCAGCGGTAATCCCGGGTTTTATATAGGCATCCAGCTGCTCCAAAGAAATCTCCTCTTTTAAGTCTTGAATAGCCTCGGTAATCGCTGTTTCTACCGTCTCCTTCACTACCCGATTCCCCGGTGTCTCGGGTATAATCTTATAACCTTCTCCGGTAATATAGTCTGATCGATAGGCATCCGTCGGTGCCTGTACGAAATCTTCGGCGAAGCACTGCAGGGAATCCATCTTCTGCTGTAAGAGTGCTTCCTCATAGGCAATCATCGTCTGGATATCGTAGTTACTCACCTCCGTGCGATGACTCCACCACTTCATCGGATCCTGTGCTTCCAATAATTTCTCTAAACTCCCGTCAAACACCGAATGAAGTGCAATCTCCTCCTTGGTGATTGTCTCCGTATGGCCACCGCGTTCCTTTAACGTCAACGTATATCCATCAATCCCGGAAGCAATCAAGCTCTTCACTTCCTCTACGGTCTTTTCGGATACGTCCATCCCATTGATGATTGTATTCGGAAAAAATATGGTTTGATACGACTGTCCTTTTTTTATGTAAATTCCCATGGCGGCAGCACAGGTCAAAACCAGCATGCCTGCCACTGCTGCAGCAATCTTCACCGGAAACTGCTTTTTCTTTCTGCTTTTGACTTTCCTTTGTCTTTCCATCACTTGATTCCTCTCTATCCTCACTTACATTCCCCATTATAACGCATTGGATAGGATCCTGTCTAATCATTATTCTCTTAATTTTCTTACAGATTCTTTGCTTTTTCTTACAGACTTCACAAAGACAACCGGCATCAAAAAATCGATGCCGGTTGTCTTTTTTTCTATAGCTTCTTATTCGTTTTTCGCTTTTAATAAATCTCTGATCTCAACCAACAATTCTTCCGAGGTTGGACCTGCCGGTGCTTCCTCAACCTTAGCTTCTTGATGATGGAATTTTGCACTAACCATCGCTACGGTTTTAATCATAAAGAACATGCACAGACCAATGATTAAGAAATCAAATACATTTTGTAAAAAGCTTCCATAAAGAATCGCAGCTTCTTCTGTCACAACCTTGCCTGCCGCATCGTATACAGCCGGATGAATTACAAATTTAAAATTACTAAAGGTCGTGGATCCAATAATTGCACCCAGAAGCGGCATCAGAATATCGTTCACTAACGATGTTACAATCTTGCCAAACGCACCACCGATGATCACGCCGACTGCCATATCAATGATATTGCCCTTTAAGATAAATTTCTTGAATTCCTCCATAACACTGCCAATACTTCCCATACCCCAAAACCTCCTTTTCTTTTGTATACCACTTAGGCTAGTATAGCAAGAATTGACAACTAATTCAAGCAATTATGGGATTAATTATAACAAATAACCGGAATTCCCGCCTGAATCATCTCATACAAACTCTTGGCTTTTTCCGGAGGGAGATTGACACAGCCATGGCTTCCGCTATATTGGTAGATTGTTCCGCCAAATTTGCTTCTCCAAGCAGCATCATGAAGTCCGATTCCACCATGGAAGGGCATCCAGAAATCCACATGGCTCTCATATTCGTACTTGCCATTTGGAAGCTTCTCACCCTTTAGGATACGATCTTTTTCCTTATAGTTTAAGCTATAGATTCCGGGCGGTGTATCATACTTTTTGGACACATTTCCGGTCACGCAAGGGGAGTCCCAGATCTGACTGCCCGCTTGCATGAGGTATACATGCTGACCATTTAAATCGATCTCCACATACGTATCTCCCCAATCAGCGGTTCCTCGTGCAGCAGCTTTCTTCGCATACTGGGGCTCTCTGGACTGGGTCTGACCCATGCGGATCATACCAATCAGTGCAGTCGTCTCTGCCTCTTGATTGATCTTCCAGCCATAAGGACCCGGGAGTTCCACATCCTTGCCGGATCTCGTATGAAAAATTCTGGCAGTTCCTGCCGTATCATACCGATCTGCCAAGGATTTGATATATGCCGCTGCACTCTCTTGGTTCACCGCAATCTGATCCTGCTCCGATCCGGTCAGCCAAGTTGTGATCACCGCTCCGGTCAGAACCTCACTGTGGTCTCCTATCACATAAGTAATCGACATATTCTTACACTGATTCATCAGATTACAAAGAGTTTTCAGCAGTTCACTGTCTGAGCGGATCGTCACGGCATCATAACAGCCGGCTTCCTGTAAATTTAATTCCCGAGCACCGGCTGCCAAGGAATTCTTCACTGCTGCCTGAAGTTTTTCCACGTCCACACTATTGCCATAAACCTCCGGAATGATTTGGAAATCCTGTCCTTCCAGGTATTCGGAAATACAGGCATTGGATGTGACGATGATCTCTCCTCCGGTAATGCAGGCAAGTCCACGAAGCTTCTCGGAAAGTACTCCCTCATCAAAAGTTGCAGTCACCGACATCGTATGAAAGGTACCTGCAGCCGGTCCGGAATTACGCCCCGACGCATTCTGCTCTGCTAGTATTGCCGCAATACCATCCGGTATAACCGCATGGTATCCAATGTCAGATCCTGATATCGTTTCTGCAATTCCATCTTTTCGAACCAGCGACAGCTGATATTCACCTGCATAATAAGCGGTCACCGTCGCTTTCGCCTCTTCTACCGTGAGTCCGCCTACGCGTATTCCATTAATCGCAGTTCCGGTCACTAATTGACTGTCATCTGCAAGGGAACTCATCGCACAAGCAAGCACCATGAAGATGGTCAGAATCAAACATCTGCCTATCTTGCTTGTTCTCCTTTTCATTCTAATTCACCCAGAATCTCTTTTTCTGCAAATAACGCGGTTGCCCCTCCTGTATGCCAAAAAACCACATGGCTCCCGGGATCGATTTTTCCGCTTCTGATATAATCCAGCATCCCTGCAAATGCTTTTCCGGTATAAACCGGGTCGATCAACAGTCCTTCCCGCCTAGCCAGCAGCTTGATGGCTTCGGTAGATGCCCGATTTGGCACTTCATAACCGGGAAGGTAATAATTGGAATCCGTATGAATATCTTCCGGATTCACTCTCTCTTTGGCTCCGATCACGTTCAAACTGTCATTGGCCAAATCTGTAATATGCTGACGATAGGCTTCCGCAGCCTTTGCACTGACATTGATCGAGATAATCTTCGCCTCCGATTGCACCAGTTTTCGCCCGGCTGCCAGACCCGCTGCAGTTCCTCCGGTTCCGGTTGCATGAAAAATATAATCTACCGAAAGTTTCAACTTCTGAAGCTGTTCCTCCAGCTCCACATAGCCTTCTATAAATCCGGCACTGCCAATTGCACTGGCTCCGCCCATAGGAACATCATAACACCGATGTCCTTCCGCTTCCAAATGATCCATCTGCTCTCTGGCCATCTGATAAGAACGTGCTTCTGCATCCGCTTCGGATTCCCCCTCTTGGATCTCCACAATATGAATCTCTGCACCCATGATCTGATCTAACAGCAGATTGGCCCTGGCATCCCCTTCCTCGGGCTTTACAATGGCCACCAGATACAGCACCGGCTTTAAACCACAGCGCCGACATGCCGATACGGTCTGCATCGCATGATTCGATTGGGTAGCTCCATACGTAAATACATATTCACATCCTTGTTGTAAAGCATCTCCTATGAGATACTGCAATTTACGAACCTTATTACCACCAAATAGGTTCATCCCCGTAAAATCATCTCGCTTGATATAAAGGTTGATTCCCAATTCCAGAGAAAGCTGCTCCAGTTGATAAAAGGGGGTTGGGAAAAAACCAATGGCTGCTTTTGGTCTAACCGCCAGCAGATTTCTGGCTTTCCTACAATTTTGATCCATCATCGGTTCCATCTTGTCTTCCTTTCTTGTTGAAATTCATCCGGATAATCAATGATGAACTGCTCATATGCATTGATCACGGTTGTCTCACCATAATGATCCAAACGTTTGAATTTTCCACTATAATTGGCATGGATATGCCCATGAACAAAATACTGCGGCGCATATTGATCCATCAAATCCTTGAAGCACCGAAACCCACGATGAGGAAGATCCTCCATATCGTTGACCTCGTAAGCCGGGGCATGTGCTACCAGGATATCAAATCCCCGGTTCCTCCGCAGCTTCCACCACAGCTTATAAATCCGCTTCTTCATATTCCATTCGGTATATTGATCAGAAGATCCCGGCACATATTCCATCGACCCGCCCAAACCCATGATGCGAATTCCATGGTATACGTAGATATCGTCTTCAATACAGATGCACCCTTCCGGTGGCTTCTCCTTATATTGCCCATCATGATTCCCCCTGACATAGAGAACCGGTGCATGGCTGCACGTCGCAAAAAAGCTGAGATACGAAGAGCGCAAATCTCCACAAGATACAATCAAATCAATATCCTTTAATTTATCCGGTTCATAATAATCATATAGATTTTTCGACTCCTGATCTGCCAGTACCAGAATCTTCACATCCTTATCCCTCCGTAGTTATATTCTCCTCGATCTTCACACCTTGAAGCTGCAGCAGTGCCTGTGCCTTTTCCGTCAATTCGTCAAATTCCGGAATCCGTCCCTCGACATTTTCAACCAACCAGTTCATCTTTACAATCTCTTCCGGTGTCAAGCTGTCATGCTCACCGCATTCCACCGCCCCGGACTGGGAGTAAATAATTCCGTCAAATGGTTGGAAGCTTCCTGCGCGAATCGAATTTTTCAAAAATGTAATCAAGCGATTGGTACCGTGAGGTAAATTTTGAGAGCAAATCACATCGATGACATCGGCAGACATCCCCCACCAATAGTTCAATGCCGCTTTGCCTTTCATCTCCTTCTGCCCATAGCCGCCATTGCAGATAAGGTTCACGATCCGCTCATAAAATTTACCCCAATGCCACATCGGAGTGGCCAGATTTGTGAAGCTTCCATCTTCTTCCTTATGGTATAATCCATATTCTCGGGAAGCCGTCTGTGGGGTAATCATATCCTCATCCGAGATATAGGTAATTCCATGCTGCGCAAAAATCTCCTGTGCATTCCGATCTTTGACACGAGACCATTCCAAGTACACTTTTACATAGGGATTGATCATTCTGGCTCCAAGTGCAAATGCATTGATATTGGCAATCGTCCCATAGATCGGATAGTCTGCAATATAACCCAGTTTATCAGATTTTGCCATAGCCGCCGCAATCGCTCCCATCAGAAATTTGGATTCATACATGCGTCCATAATAAGTGCAGATCGAAGAATAGGACGTATTCACCGAGCAATTGTACATGCGCACCTCCGGATGTTGAATCGCTGCTTTCACGCTTAGGTTCACCATCTGCGATGCCGTCGTAAAGATCAGATTACATCCCGCAGAGATCGCCAGATTGATGCTCTCTGCTAATTTCTCATCCGTATCTGCTCCGTCAAAAACAATCGTTTTCAGATGTCCTTTAAATGCCTGTTCCAAGTAGGTTCGTCCCAGCTCATGCGCATAGGTCCACCCGGAGGTCTCCGCCGTCTTTGCGTGAATAAATGCAATCTTTAGCATCTCCGGTTCGATATTGGACGAGGGCATAAACCAATTCATGAGCTTCATCGGGCCGTTGTCCATCGCTTCCGGCTGCTCTAGAAGAGTTACCTTCCCACCTCTGGAAGAGAGCAATAGCTCATCCCAAATCTTGACTAAATCCTTCTGAATCTGTGCCTCGGTCCGCTCTCTTACTACCCGATATTCAAAAATCTCGACATAGACCAAAAATGCGTCCGAACAGGTGAAATCCATGGTGTTTCCGCCCTGAGCGTGGAAAACCTTGGAGAAGCGGTCATATGCTGCCTTAAAGTAAGCACGATCCTCCTCACTCCATAGCTCTCCCGGTTTCTTCCCGAGTGCCTTGATCAATTTATCATAGCTACCTTCTCGGCTAAACCAAATATCACAATTAAACGAGACTTGATAGAAATCCAGAAATTCGTAATACAGCTTGCTTTCTTTCTCCTCAGTACGCTTGGGAATCAGACGCGTAACCGTACCTGACAGACTGAATGCCTTTAGATATTTCAGAACACTGACCCGCTTATTCCCCTCCTGTACATAAAACTGATTCATAAATTCGTAAGCTACAATCGGATCGTGAATCCCCTCTTCAATCTGATGATCATACAAATAGGCCCACTTTGCCCCAAACTCGGATTTTTCAGATAATAAAGGCATGAAATTATTGGCAAATGCACTGGTTCGCCCCTTGGTTTTTGTCCCTACGATCTTTTCGAGTGGAATATCCATCAACCCCAAGCTGACCTCAGATACAATCTCCGTATACGAAAGAATGTCGTCAAGTGCCGGTAGATATGGGTATTCTCCTTGGGAAAGAGCTGCCTGATATTGTTTGCGCCCTAACTTCAAGGCTCCTGTGTAATCATATAATGCCATCCTGATATCTCCTCTCACAACTTACCTAATCAACAGTATAACAGTTCATTCCAAACATTTCAATTACTTCATTTTGCAAAAAAATATACGAGACAGCGATCAGTTTCCTCTTCGCTGCCCCGCAAACTTATTTCTTTTCCACTGCCACAATCCGTCCCTCTCCATAAGGATCTTTATAGCTGTCTGATTTTTGGGTATAGTCCTCCATCAGGTAATCAATCAATGCCGTATAGTCCTCCACAAATTCGTCCTGCAGGAGGTTATTATCTGCAAACATCGTGTAGCCATCTCCACCGTTTTTGATCAAAAATGAGTGACTCACCACCGTATAGGTTTGATCCGGATCGATCGGTGTACCGGCGATTTTTACATGCTGTACTCTGCGCGGTCCATCTACACTCAAAAACATCTGATTGTCATCGGTCTTAACCGCAGATGGAATCTCCGGATCCACTTCATAGGTTAGACCTGCCACCTGCAAAAATCCTCCGTTTTCTTCCGGCATCTGTCTCGTTCCATGCTCCAGTGCATCCAAAAGCTCCTGCCCGGTCGCTTCTATGACGCAAAGCCCATTGCCGTAGGGAAATACACCCAAAATATCGCCGTAGGTGATGTCCCCTTCCGGAAGATCCGCACGAATTCCACCGCCATTGACCAATGCCACATCCGCCTTGCCTGCTGCCAGATACGCATCGGCGCAGAGATTGCCCAAGTTGGTTTCTGCATTTCGAATGATGCGTTCTCCGGTGACCGGATCATGAACCGTGAGCGTATTTTGGGTAACCGCAACCTTTTGGTTGAGCAGTGCCTCGTATTGTGATTCTATATTTTTGATAAACGTTTCTGTTTCTGCATCTTTTTTATCATATTCCGAAAGCAG
>JAVXIV010000087.1:0-8014 GCA_036785645.1 Hungatella sp. | reverse complement strand
CTCTGCGTCATAATCCTCTTGTCGGTAAGTTTCTTCTCGGTTTTCACTTCCTGCACCGATTTCTTCCAATTGTTCCATGGAAAAGCCCAGATGCCCTCCGGCCAAAGGACCTTCGATCACCACAAAATCCGGTATCCTGTGATATTTTCGATCCCACATCTTGCATATGACCATTGCGGATTTAGCGGAAGATACAATGGGCGCAAGCTTTACCTTTGCCCCGGCTGCAAACTCCGGCAAACTGACCGGCAGACCCGCACCCGAGATGATGAGATCCACACCGGCTCTGATTGCTTCTTTTACATAAAGTGCATAGTTTCTGGTTGCCACCATGATATTTACACCGATAATTCCAAGGGGTGCAATCGCTCTGGCTTTTGCTATTTCCTGCCCGATTGCCCTTAGATTCGCTTCCTGCGGATGTTCTTTAAAATCCGGTTCCCGAAATCCGATCTGTGCCGTCGAGATGATTCCGATACCGCCCTCTTTTGCAACGGCTCCTGCCAATGAGGACAAACTGATCCCCACACCCATGCCGCCCTGAATAATTGGCTTTTTTGCCACTAAATCTCCGATAACGAAAGGTTTTAACATATGCTTATATTCTCCTAAATCTCTGATATCTCTGTTCAACCAGCTCTTCCTGAGATTTTTGACCATACTCGGTTAAAAAGGATGAAATCGCTTGATCCAGGTGATGGGTAATCTGCTCTAAATTTTCCGCACAGGCCGCTTCTGATTCCGGTATAATCCGCTCAATCAGTTTTCGTTCCAATAGATCCTTGGCTGTGATTTTCATCACCTGTGCTGCCTCATCGGCTTTTTTACTGTCTTTCCATAAAATTGAAGCAAAGCCTTCCGGTGATAAAATCGAATAAATGGAATTTTCCATCATCCAGACCTCATTGGCAACCGCCATCGCCAGTGCACCGCCGCTCCCGCCTTCTCCAATCACTATGGATAGAATCGGTACCCTTAAATCCGCCATCTCAAACAAGCTTCTGGCAATGGCTTCTCCTTGTCCGCGTTCTTCTGCTTCAATCCCGCAAAAAGCTCCGGGAGTATCCACCAGGCAGAGAATCGGTCTGCCAAACGTATCCGCCTGCTGCATCAGACGCAGAGCCTTGCGATACCCTTCCGGAGAAGGCATTCCAAAGTTTCGTTTTAGATTGTCCTTGGTATTTCTTCCCTTTTGCTGACCGATGACCGTCACCGGCACTCCATGAAAGCTTGCAATTCCACCTACAATTGCACCATCATCTCCATAATAGCGATCTCCGTGAAATTCGATAAAATCCTCAAACAAATGCTCGATATAATCCATTGCAACCGGGCGATCCGCTCTTCTGGAAAGTAATACGGTATCCCATGCCGTTTTTCCACACTCGGACGCTTTTGCAGCCAGGTTTTCCACCATGGGAACCCCGATCTCTACATGTTTGTGTATAGAATGGTGCAACTTCAGAATATGAGTCAAGGTCTCTTTTAATTCTTCTCTTTTTACAATCTGATCCAAAAATCCATGTTCCAGCAAGAACTCAGAGCGCTGGAATCCCTCCGGCAGCTTCTGCCCGATGGTCTGCTGAATGACGCGAGGTCCCGCAAAACCAATCAGTGCATGCGGTTCTGCCAAAATGATGTCACCCAACATGGCAAAACTGGCCGTCACACCTCCGGTCGTCGGATCGGTAAGTACACTGATAAAAAGCTGACCTGCATTGTGGTGACGTTTTAATGCCGCCGCAGTCTTTGCCATCTGCATCAGGGACACGGTCCCTTCCTGCATTCTGGCTCCTCCTGAGCAAGCAAAGATAATCACCGGCATTTTCTCCTTGGTTGCCCGTTCTACCATACGTGTGATTTTCTCTCCCACGACGTATCCCATGCTGCTCATGAGAAATCTGGCATCGCACACACCGATAGCTGCCTGCTGACCGCCGATTCGCCCTTGCCCGGTTACGATTGCTTCCTGTAATTTTGTCTTTTCTCTGGCCGCATCGACTTTTGCTTCATAGCCCGGAAAATCCAGCGGATTGCTGAATTCCATGTTCGGATTCCACTCTTCAAAGCTGCCCTCATCGATGATCATCTCAATTCTGCGATAAGCATGAACACGGAAATATCCATTGCATTTGGGGCAGATATAATCATTGTTTTTGACATCCTCCACGTAGACCGGCTGCCCGCATTTATTACATTTTCTCCACAATCCCTGTGGGATATTCGGTTCTTCTTTTGCAGGATGCTTATACTTACTATCAATCAGGGTATAAGTTTTTTTGAACATGTTTTTTAACATTTAGCGCTCCTTACTTACCGTACTGTGGAAAATAGGTCGGTATAAAATGTGTATCTGTGTCACCTGCCTGATATGCCTCATGGTTTAAAATCTCGTACTGAAAATCCAAATTTGTTTCAATTCCTTCTATTACCAATTCCCCCAGTGCACTGCGCATTTTCTCAATCGCAGACTTGCGGTCTTTGTCATGCACAATCAATTTGAGTAACATCGAATCATAATTGGGCGGAACTTGATAATCATTATAAATGTGACTGTCGATACGCACCCCTTTGCCGCCCGGAACATGCACATTGGTGATTCTTCCCGGACAAGGCATAAAGTTTCTGGACGGATTTTCCGCATTGATTCTGCATTCAATCGCATGGCCTTGAATTGTGATATCTGCCTGCGTTACGCTCAGCGCCTCGCCTGCTGCCACCTGTATCTGTTCCTTGATTAAATCAAGTCCGGTCACCATCTCCGTAACCGGATGTTCCACTTGAATTCGGGTATTCATTTCCATAAAATAAAATTTCTTGTCCTTATCTAATAAAAATTCGATGGTGCCCGCATTTTCATAATGAACGGCTTTGGCCGCACGTATCGCCGTATCTCCCATCTGCTTTCTTAATACTTCCGTGATTGCAATCGATGGAGACTCTTCCAAAACCTTCTGGTGACGTCTCTGAATGGAACAATCCCGCTCTCCTAAATGTACCACATGACCCTGTTTATCAGCCATAATCTGGAATTCAATATGTCTCGGCTTTTCAATGTATTTTTCGATATACATGGTGTCATCGGAGAATCCTTTGATGGATTCCATTTGTGCATTTTGAAAATTTGTTTCAAAATCCTCGTGGCTATAAGAAATTCGCATCCCCTTGCCGCCGCCGCCGGAAGATGCTTTGATCATCACCGGATAACCAATCTCATCCGACATGCGTCTGGCTTCTTCTACCGTATAAACCGGTTCCTTGCTTCCCGGGACCACCGGCACTCCCGCTTCCATCATAGTCTTACGAGCTTCGGATTTATTGCCCATTTTGTGAATGATTTCCGCAGATGGGCCGATGAATGTGATCTTGCATTTCTCACACAACTCCGCAAATCTTGCATTTTCCGACAAAAATCCAAATCCCGGATGAATGGCATCGGCTTTCATCGCCACCGTTGCTGTCAGAATTCGTTCCATGTTCAGATAGCTTTGACTCGATGGTGCCGGTCCGATACAGATAGCTTCATCCGCCAACAGCGTATGCAAAGACTCACGATCTGCCTCGGAGTACACCGCTACCGTTTTGATTCCCATCTCTCTGCATGCCCGGATGATGCGCACTGCAATTTCGCCGCGATTGGCGATCAATATTTTATTAAACATGAGAACACCCCTATCCGATCATAAAAGTCAGTTCTGCAACGACTGCAATTTTACCATCTACCGTCGCCGTGGCTTTCCCAATACCAACCGGGCCTTTCTGTTTCACAATTTCACATTCCAGTTTCAAACGATCACCGGGTATCACTTTCTTCTTAAATTTTGCGTGATTGATCCCACCAAAATAAGCAGTCTTTCCGCGATTTTCTTCCATGCTCAAAATCGCCACCGCACCAACTTGAGCCAAAGCTTCAATCATCAGTACTCCCGGCATCACCGGTTCCTGTGGAAAATGTCCGGCAAATTGCGGTTCGTTATACGTAATACATTTATAGCCCACTGCACGTACACCCGGCTCTAGTTCTTCGATACCATCGATGAGCAAAAACGGATGTCTGTGTGGTATGATTTCTTGAATTTCTTTAATACCCAGCATAGGATTCTCCTTTTATTGTGGCTGCAATTTAGCGAATTCGAAATAGTGGCTGTCCGTATTCCACCACCGCTTCATTTTCTGCCAGGATGGCTTCCACAATACCATCACATTCGCACTCAATTTCATTCATCAGCTTCATAGCCTCGATAATTCCCAGAGTCTGACCCTTTTTAACCGTATCTCCGATTTTCACAAAGGGCTCTGTATCCGGCGAAGAAGCATTGTAGAAAATTCCAACCAGAGGAGAATGAATGATTTTATCTGAATCGATGACCGATGTCGGCTCTGCGCTTTCCAAAGCTCCTGCTTTTACCCGGTCGGTACCTACGGATACCGCTGCCGTCACCGGCATCTGCAGTGTCCCATTCGTCATGATAGAGTCTCTTTTTAAAGTAATTTTCATATCTCCATCATCTAATTTTAATTCGGTCAGAGCATGTTCATCCACTGCCTGAATCAGTGTCAATATATCTTGAATATTCATCATCACTCCCCCTATTGTTCGTAACGCTTGATCACTAAGCTTGCATTATGCCCGCCAAAGCCCAGAGAATTGCTAATGGCATAGCGCACATCGGTGAAAATCCCATCGCCCTTGGTATAGTTTAAGTCACACGCTTCATCATCGACCTCTAAGCCTGCAGTTGCATGCACAAAACCTTCTTGTATGGATTTGACACAGGTGATGAATTCGACTCCGCCGGCTGCGCCCAAGAGATGTCCGATCATCGATTTGGTGGAATTGATTGCAGCCTCATATGCATGAGCACCCAGTGCAGCTTTGATTGCCCTAGTTTCAAATAAATCATTGTGATGCGTACTGGTTCCGTGTGCATTGACATAGTTGATGTCTTTCGGTTGTGCGCCTGCGTCTTCTATGGCATTGAGCATCGCTCTGGCTGCGCCGCTTCCGTCTTCTGCAGGCGAAGTAATATGATAAGCATCACATGTTGCGCCATAACCGACCAGCTCCGCATAAATTTCTGCATTTCTTGCCAGAGCATGTTCCAGAGATTCCAAAACCACCACTCCGGCTCCTTCTCCCATCACAAAACCGGAACGTTCTTTGTCAAAGGGAATCGATGCTCTGGCGGGATTTTCCGAGGTGCAAAGTGCCGTCAGTGCGGTAAATCCCGCCACCCCAATCGGACAGATGCTAGCTTCCGTACCACCGGCAACCATCACATCGGCTTCTCCATATTGGATAGAGCGGAAAGCTTCTCCAATCGAATGCGTTCCGGTGGCACAGGCAGTCACTACATTAAAACATTTTCCTTTTAATCCAAATTGAATTGCCACATTGCCTGCTGCCATATTGCCGATCATCATGGGCACCAGAAGCGGATTCACTCTGCTTGGACCTTTCTCCAAAAGTTTGCGGTACTCTCGTTCTACTGCCTGCAGACTTCCGATTCCCGATCCGATGCAGACACCCACGCGGTACGGATCTTCCTGTTCCATATCCACACCCGCATCCGTCAATGCCTCCTGCGATGCCACAACGGCATACTGCGAGAATAATTCCATTCTCTTGGCCGCCTTGAAATCTATATACTGTTTTACATCGAAATCTTTCACCTCTGCCGCCAGCTTCACTTTATAATCTGTTGTATCAAAATAGGTGATCGGAGCGATTCCCACCTGTTTATTCTTGAGCCCCTGCCAAAAACTTTCCACGTCATTTCCGATGGGTGTGATGGCTCCCATGCCGGTTACTACTACTCGATTTCTCATATCCGTAATCCTTTCCATCGCGATTTACATGGCCATTCCGCCATCTACACTGATCACCTGACCGGTAATATACTTTGCTTTTTCAGAAGCCAAAAAGGCAACGGCATTCGCTACATCGGCGGTCTCTCCAAATGTTTTCAGCGGGATCTGCTGGCGTGCGGTTTCCTTTATGGTGTCAGATAACACATCTGTCATCTCGGTTACAATAAATCCCGGTGCAACGGCATTGACCGTAATGCCGCGACTCGCCATCTCGCGCGCTGCGGATTTCGTCATCCCGATGATGCCCGCCTTTGATGCTGCATAATTGACCTGTCCTGCATTGCCAAGCACTCCGGACACCGAAGCAATATTGATGATTCTTCCCGCTTTCTGTTTGATCATCGCTCTTGCCACATGCTGCATACAGTTAAAAGCACCCTTTAAATTGATGTTGATCACCGCATCGAAATCTTCTTCCGACATCTTCATCAACAGTCCATCTCTGGTGATTCCCGCATTATTGACCAAAATATCGATTCTGCCGTAGGTTTTGATGACTTCCTCCATGAAAACTCCCGATTGTGCAAAATCAGAAACATCACATTGGATTGCCTGCGCAGCCCCGCCTGCTTTTCGGATCTCTGCGGCAACCGCTTCCGCCTTTGCCGCAGAACCGTTGTAATTGACAATCACCGTCGCACCTTCTCTCGCCAGCGTTTTGGCAATTTCGCTTCCAATTCCACGTCCTGCACCCGTTACCACTGCAATTTTATCGGTTAACATGATTGAATCACCTCCACAATTCGGTCAATATCTTCTAGTTTCTCTATATTAAGTACCGTTACGTCTCTGCTTATCTTCTTCATAAATCCACTCAGGGTCTTTCCCGGACCGATTTCTATAAAGGTATCCACTCCATCCGCCAACATCGTCTCCACACTCTGCTGCCATCTGACCGAGGAAGATACCTGCTGTTCCAGCAACATTTTTACTGCACCTGCTTCCGTGACATAAGAAGCCGTTACATTTGCCACATAAGGGATTTTCGGTTGTTGGATTGTGACCTGCTCCAACACCTGTCCCAGCTTCTTCCCGGCTTCCTGCAGCATCTTGGAATGAAATGGACCGCTGACATTGAGTAAAACGACCCGTTTGGCGCCCACAGCCAACAGCTGTTCCTTCGCCTGTTCCACCGCCTGTTTCTTTCCCGAAATAACGATTTGACCAGGGCAATTATAATTTGCAATCTGTACATCTTCGATTCCGCTTACAATTTCTTCAATCTTTTCGGCATCCAGTGCCAGAACTGCTGCCATAGCCCCAATTCCTGCCGGCACCGCTTCCTGCATCAGCAGACCTCTTTGTCTTACCGCTCGGATGGCATCTTCCTCCGATAGCACCCCTGCCGCCACCAACGCATTGTATTCTCCCAAACTCAGTCCCGCCGACACATCCGGTTTTATTCCCCGCGACTCCAATACCTTCATCATAGCGATCCCGGTTGTCACCATGGCCGCTTGGGTATATTCCGTGATATCCAGACGGTCATTTTCCGTAAAGCACAGTTCCTGCACAGAAAATCCAAGCAGCTCTGATGCATGCTCATAAACTCGTTTTCCGATCTTGGTCTGTTCGTAAAAATCCTGTCCCATGCCACAATACTGTGCTCCCTGTCCCGGGAAAATAAATGCAATTTTGCTCATCCTGACTCCTTTTACCAGTGCATCAAAACCGATGCCTGCTCCATCATTTCATCCATCATCTCTTTACAAGTCTGTTCCTTGCTGATCATGCCTGCAATCTGTCCCGCCATCACGGTTCCATGGGTGATATCGCCCTCCATCACAGCACTGCGCAGCGTTCCCAGTGTCAGATACTCCAGTTCTTCGAAGGTCTTTCCTTCTTCTTCCAATTTTACATACTCTCTCGTCATCTGATTTCTTAAGGAGCGCACAGGATGCCCGTGACTTCTGCCGGTTACCGCAGAATCAATATCCTTCGCCTTGATGATTCTCTGCTTATAGTTTTCATGTACAATCGATTCCCGAGCGACCACAAAACGGGTTCCCATCTGAACCGCTTCCGCCCCCAACATAAATGCGGCCGCAATTCCCCTTCCATCTCCGATTCCACCTGCTGCAATCACCGGAATCGATACGGCATCCACAATCTGCGGAACCAGTGACATCGTCGTCTGTTCGCC
>JAVXIV010000086.1:0-8048 GCA_036785645.1 Hungatella sp. | reverse complement strand
CGGGCTGGACGAGGGCGATGTTCTGAGTGTTCGGGACTGTCTCTATACCCTGCTGCTGAAATCTGCCAACGAGGTTGCCAATGCTTTAGCAGAGCACGTAGCCGGTACGACGGAAGATTTCGCCGTTTTGATGAACGAAAAAGCAGCTTCTTTGGGCTGCGTGGATTCTCATTTCAGTAATCCCAGTGGTTTAAATGATCCAAACCATTACACCTCGGCTTACGATATGGCTCTCATTGCCCGAGCTGCCCTTCAAAATCCTGCCTTTGTTGAGATTGACTCTACACTCTATTATGATATTCCGGTGACCAAGCGGAATCCGGAAGGTGCCCGCGTCTACCCCGGTCACAAGATGATCAAGAAGAACTCTGCCGAATATTACCCGGATGCGTTTGGCGGCAAAACCGGTTATACCTCACTGGCCGGCAATACGTTGGTCACCTTTGCAAAAAGAGATGGTATGACCCTGCTCAGTGTGATTTTAAATGGTCATCAAACACACTATTCGGATACCAGAAAACTGCTGGACTTCGGTTTTAATAATTTCCAATCGGTTGTAGCAGCCGATTATGACAGAACCTATGCCTCTGTAACCAATGATATGAAGATCGCCGGATTGAGCAGTTCGGATCTGGTCGGTCTCACTCTGGATAAAAACAGTAAAGTGACCATTCCAAAAGGATCGGATTTTTCAGAAATCACCTCGGTTCTTTCCTATGATTTAACCGGTACTACAATCCCGGAGGGTGCACTTGCCAAGCTCCAATATGCCTATGGAGAACGCAAAATCGGATCCTCTTATTTATTGCTGCAAACCTCAAAGACCGTGGATCTTTCCATTCCCACAACCACAATTCCCGCCATCACCGGCATTACGCTTGAGAGCAGCGAAGCCGAAAAACCTCCGGAAACAACCAAACAGCCCTTCCATATTCCGTCGATTGTATGGACTGTTTTATGGGTGATTTTAGTTTTAGGTATCTTAATTACAGGCATCGTTCTATTTAAACTGCATCAAGAGAAAAAAGAAGCAGAAGCCAGAGCACACCGCCGCGAACGTCGGCTGCGGCGTCTGCAGGATAGTAATTATTCCAATGCGGATTTTGATCTCATGATGGCACAAAGGCGCTCCTCCTATACAAGCAAGCGCCCCACCCACTCGCCGCATCGTAAGACGCATCGTAAATTTCCATTTTTCAAATAAACTTCGGAGGGAAGATTCTTTGTCCAAAGCAAATATAACTCGCAATACTGCCATTACCTTGCTTTTCTTAATGATTGCCACGATCATTTCGGTTCTGTTTTTTATAACGGCCAAGAATACCACTACGATAGCCATCATTTACATGCTGGCTATTCTATTGATTGCCCGCCGAACCGATGGTTATATTCCCGGTATTATCGCTTCCTTCATTGGTGTGATCATGATTAACTTTATCTTCACCTATCCGTATATGCAGTTGAACTTCAAGCTAGCCGGCTATCCGATTACCTTTCTGGGGATGATGGTTATTTCCATCATTACCAGTACCTTGACCACGCATCTTAAGGAGCAGACCAAAGTTCTCAACGAACGTGAACGACTCTTGATGGAAGCCGAGAAAGAAATCATGCGTGCCAACCTGTTACGTGCCATTTCCCATGATCTGCGCACTCCGCTGGCCGGTATCATCGGCAGCAGCTCTGCCTATCTAGAGCACGGCAGCCACATGCTCCCGGAAGAAAGAAACCATCTGGTTGAAACCATTTCCGAAGATGCCAACTGGCTGCTGCAGATGGTTGAAAATCTTCTTTCTATCACTAGAATCAGCAGTGAAGATGCACACGTAGTCACCACGCTGGAACCTCTGGAAGAAATTATTCCGGATGCCGTCATGCGCTTCCATAAACGTTTGCCTGAGGCTTCCGTTCATGTACACATTCCCGAAGAATTTATCATGATTCCCATGGATGCTACTTTAATTGAACAAGTTCTTCTAAATCTTCTGGAAAATGCAGTTTATCATTCTGACAGTCTTCTCCCCATTGATTTAAGTGTGACGATGATCGAAGAGTCTGCCCAATTTTCTATTCGTGACTATGGCAGAGGCATTCGCTCCGATCGCTTAGAGACCTTGTTTGACGGATATACGACCACTTCCAATCAAAGCAGCGATTCACACAAGGGAATGGGCATTGGATTATCGATATGCAAAACTATTATCCATGCACATCATGGAGAAATTTATGCCACAAATCATGAACAGGGTGCCGAATTTATATTCACTTTACCGATAGGAGATGAAATCTATGAGCCATAAGTTAACTGCAGTTATTATTGAAGACGAAAAAAGTATTTGTAATTTTATAGAAACCACCATGACAGCCGAGGGTTACAAGATTTTCACCAGTGCCACCGGCAAGGACGGTCTTTCCTTTATTGCCTCTCTCTGCCCGGATATTGTACTCTTAGATCTTGGGCTTCCCGATATGGATGGGATCGATATCCTAAAAGAAGTCCGTACCTTTTCCAAAGTTCCCATCATCATCATCTCTGCACGGGCGCGGGAAGAGGATAAAGTACTGGCTTTGGATCTCGGTGCAGACGACTATATCACGAAGCCGTTTGGGACGTCAGAGCTTATGGCACGGATCCGTATGGCTCTGCGCCACAGCCAGAATCTTTCCTCCGATACCGGATCCATCTATCATGCAGGCAACCTGACCATTGACTTTGAGAAGCGCCGGGTAACCGTGGGTGAAAACGAGGTTCATCTGACGCAAAATGAATATAAGCTGGTCTCCATGCTAGCCAAAGAAGCCGGTAAGGTTTTGACTTATGACTATCTGATGAACCAGATCTGGGGACCGTTCAATGATGGAAATAATCAGATTCTACGTGTTAATATGGCTCATATCCGTCGAAAAATCGAAGAAAATCCTGCGGAACCGTTCTATATCTTTACAGAGATCGGTGTCGGCTATCGCATGAAGGAGTAGAACATGACAGATCAAAAAAGCGTATCTCACATTCCTGATCTAGGAATTCTGAGATACGCTTTTTTGATCTACTTTTTTTAATTTATTTTTCTCGGTTCGGCGTTTTTTTAAATCCGCTTTGCGATCATAGACCTCTCTGGCACTAGCTTCATCAATCAGTTTCATCGTTTTCACGACGTAGACCCTGCCTTCATCGGCTTTCTTCATCCGAATCTTTCCCCGTACGAAGCCATGTTCCGGGCAAGATGCAAGGCAAAAATAAGCTCTTTGATTAAAAGAAAACCATCGCACCGTCTTCTTAAGCATTCTGCCACAATGACAGCAGAGTATATCGGTGACCATTTTGTCCGCCAATGCTTCTTCCTTACTGAAAAAACTCCGAGATACATACTTGGAATAGGTCGGAAATTTTAAATAAACCTCTTCCTCCCGTTTCTGCGGCAGGCGATAATAATCCATGGAATAATATGCCTCGACCGCTTTAAAATCCATAGTTTGCATGATCTTTCCCGTATAAAAAGCATCATCCAAGGCACGGTGAAACGGCCGTGTTTCTTGTATGCCCATCTCTTCCACTGCCGTATCCAGTGATGGTTTCATCTTCGTCTCACCATGCAGCAAGGCATATAATTTCTGAATATCATAATAAAATAATGGCAACGCCCATGGATTGGGGATTTGATAATAATGCATATTGCGCTGCAATTCTGTCACATCCATAGATCCCCATGTACAAAACAGGAACTCTGTGCCGCACCATGCCATAAATTCTGCCACAACTTCCCGAAACTCCTCACCCTCCAGACGCAGCTGCGCCATATTCATATGGGTAACCTCTGAGATCTTGTAATGCATCTGTTGGTATACTTTCGGTAAAACCAGCTTGTGAAATTCAGAAATACTCTGAAAATTCTCGTCCAATTTCACTGCACCAATCTCTATAATTTCAAATGGTAATTCTTCTATGGAATTGTCTTTTCCTTGTGGACTCTGATTCCACTCTAAATCAAATACAATATAATTTTTCATCGTGCTTAAATTATATCATAGCAGGAGGGATTTGCATAGGGTTCTTGTCTCTGTCCACAAAACAAATCTCCTGCTTCCAGTTGCTTCTCAAGTAAGTCCATGGGCATAGGCTTTGAAAAATAATAACCTTGAACCAAATCGCAGCCCAGACGAATCAATAAATTCACCTGTTCCTCAGTTTCTACCCCTTCTGAAACCGTCCTGATATGAAGACTGCGAGAGAGTGAAATAATGCTTTCTAACAAGATCTCGATCTTCTCCGTCTTGCAGCTCTGATTACAGTCAAAAAGAGATTTATCAATCTTCAGTACATCAATCGGCAAATCTTTCAAAAGGGAAAGAGAGGAATACCCTGCTCCAAAATCATCGACCGATACCGTAAAACCATGCGAATGCAATTCGTCAAACAAGGTTGTAATGGCTTGAATATCACAATTATCAAACGCACTTTCTGTCAGCTCCACTTCAATAAGCTGCGGATCTACATCGTACTTCTCCACAATATTTAATAAGTTTTTCACCGTATCACTGTGAAACAGATGACGCCTTGAAAGATTAACCGAGATCGTAAAGAGCTTTCGATCCTCTTGTTTCCAACGTTTCAAAAGCTGACATACCTTTTCCAATACATAAAAATCCAAATTCACTACAAATCCATTGTTCTCAAACAACGGAATAAACTGATCCGGCGGTATCAATCCGCGCTCCGGATGCTGCCAGCGTACCAGTGCTTCTGCGCCGGCGATCCGCTTACTGGTCAGTTCGACCTTGGGCTGCAGATAAACGACGAATTCCTCATTGCGTAAAGAAGATGCCATACCGCTCTCAAGCGTGCGAATTTGGTTGATATGATCATACATCGACTGATCATAGAACGCAAAACTACTCTCATGATAGCTCTTCACTTGTTTCACCGCAACATTGGCACGATCGATGATGGAAATGATATTCTTATCCTCCGGCCGGATGAGACAGACTCCACAGCTTAATACAATATTCGTACCCGGCATATTGCATTCAACGGCTTCTTCCACTGCTTTAAAAATGATATGAAAGCGTTTTTCCATCCAGTCCTGATCCACATATTCAAAAAAGCAATAAAATTTATCTGCATTCCCATGGCACAAGAGCGATTTTGGAATCAGCGTCTCATGCAAAGTCCGGGCCACTAATATAAGAAGCCGATCCCCAAAATCATATCCATAGAGATCATTAATGGATTTAAATTTGTCAATATCAATCACCATAATCGCATTGACACGATCCGGACAATTGATCAGTTTCTGCGTCTCCAATTTGAAGCGATTCAAATTCATTTCTCCGGTCAGCTCGTCCATATAGGCAAGGTAATTGAGTTTGTTTTGAGCATGTTTCGCCATCACATATAACAAGAACAACAATATCACCGCTGCAACGCAAAACATGGGAATATTGTAATGAAAAAGATCTCTGGGGGATAATTGGTAAGGTTGGCTAATCGTGTGCATATATACAATCTGTTTTCGCGTAGTCACATCAATGGCTGAAATTGATTTATTTAAAACAGAAAGTAACAGTGGATCTTGATCAAATGAGATTCCTAAGCAAATGGGCAGCTGGCTGCGCATCATGGGACTGACGATCATCCCGCGGTATTGATAAGCTTTGAGTGCCGTTTCTGCTGCAAGCGTGGTCATAATGGTCAATTTCGCGCGGTTATCCTTCACCGCCGCTAAACAGTCATCGCTGGTTTTATAAGGAACCTGCTTCAGTTCCGGATAATTTTCTTGCATTAACCGCTGAAGTCCAATCCATTTTTCAGGAATTGCCAACAAAATTTCCGGATCCTCAAAATGATTGCCTTGCATCGTAATAAAAACCAAGGTATTTTTGGCAATAGGAACGGTTGGACTCAAGTGGTAAATCTCCGCAAAATGATCAATTCGGACCAATCCCGATAAGAGATCCAGTTCGCCCGCCTTTATCATCTCTAATGCCTGGTCCAAGCTGTCCGTCTTCACAAATTCAAACTTCAAGCCACTTTGTGCTGAGATTCTGCGCAATAAATCGATCGTAATGCCTTGCGCAGTTTGTGTTTTGGGATCATAATATTCCATCGGGGAACCTGTGGATTCATACCCCACACGCAGCGTCGAGGTGGAAGCAATATAATTCCATTCCTCTGCTGTAAAAGGAATCTCCGAGTCAGCAGCATAGGTTGGCATGATTCTGCACAGCATAAATAGGATCATAATACAGTTCCATATTACCACGGTTCTTTTGTATGCTCTCATTGGGCAAATTCCTTCCTTCGGGATAACCACATATGTCTATAGTATAGCTTTACTTTTGTAAAAAGTCTACTGCTTTCCAATCAAAGCTACGCTTCCAAAAGCAAGAAAAAGCAAAAAAGCAGCGGGAAGAATTCATGTTCATTCTTCCCACTGTCTCTAAAATTAGCAAACTCTATTTATTCATATTCCACAACGTCCAGCCACTTCTCCAACAATTCCTTCTCTGCCGGAATTGCCTTGGCTAGTCTGGAGGCTGCCGTGATGGGAAGCCATCTTTGTACATACTGCTTTGCAGTGTCACTCATCTCACAAAAAGTATCCATATACAGATCTGCCATCTTCTGATCCTTGAGTGCAAACAGAAGATACGTCGTTGCCGCGTCTGCCGATGCATTCCCCTGTGTTGCATGAGACCAGTCCAGGATATGATAGTTACCCTTTTTATCTACAATAATATTCGTCGGATTAAAATCACCGTGCAATACTTTGTGATGCTTGGGCATACTGGATAATCTTGTGCGAAGCTCATAACGAACTGTTGCACTGATCGCAGTCAGCGATATAATCTTGTTGTCCCACTTATCCTTTAACTTCGTCAGGAGAGGAGCCGACTTCCCGTGTACCTCCAATTGAAGTGCCACAAAATCTCTCATATATTTCTCGACATTGGCAGGATCTGCTTCTATGATTTCTGCTAAGGTTTTACCTTCAATATAATCTGAGGTGATGCACCAATTGCCGTCTTCCGTTACGGTTACACCCAACACTTTGGGAATGGGAAGTCCGGTTTCTTCTACTCTGGCCTGATTCAAGGCCTCATTCAAGATATCTGCTTTGGGATAATTCTTATCAAAAACCTTAACTGCATGATTGCCAACCTGATAAATGATTTTATGAGTACGCGTTGCTAATATTTTATCTGTCTTCATATTGCTTTCTCCCTTCTACTCTCTCTCATTATTTGCCATAGTATGCTTTTAAGAACATCTCTTTGATCTCTTTGATCAATGGGTATCTTGGGTTTGCACCGGTACACTGATCATCAAATGCTTTCTCACACATATCATCCAATGTATCCAGGAAGTGTTTTTCCTCTACGCCATACTCTGCGATTGTCTTTTTGATTCCTACCGTTGCTTTCAGTTCCTCGATCTTGTCAATCAATTTCTTCACTGCTTCTGCATCATTTTTAGCCTGAATTCCCACAAAATGTGCACACTCGGCATAACGCTCCATCGTGTGAGGATACTGATACTGCGAGAAGGTTCCCATCTTTCTTGGGCACTCCTCTGCATTATACTCAACGACCATCGAAATGAGCAGTGCATTGGCAACACCATGAGGAATATGATGGAATGCGCCTAGCTTATGTGCCATAGAGTGACATACTCCCAGAAATGCATTGTTAAATGCCATACCGGCCAAACAAGAAGCGTCTGCCATCTTACATCTGGCTTCTACATCGGTTCCGTCCGCATAGGCTCTGGGCAGATATTCAAAGACATTCTTCATAGCCTTAAGTGCAAGTCCATCGGTATAATCCGATGCCATAACCGAAGCATATGCCTCCAGTGCATGAGTCAATACGTCCACACCGGATGCGCTGGTCAGACCCTTGGGCTGGCTCATCATATTGTCTGCATCTACAATCGACATATTCGGCATCAATTCATAATCAGCAAGCGGATATTTGATTCCGGTCTCCTGATCCGTAATAACGGCAAACGAGGTAACCTCAGAACCGGTACCGGAAGAAGTTGGGATTGC
>JAVXIV010000085.1:0-8087 GCA_036785645.1 Hungatella sp. | reverse complement strand
GACCCGGCAGCACAGACCGGAAGAAACAGCAACACTCCGATGACACCGGGCAGCACCGTGCAGAACACTCCGATGACACCGGGCAGCACCGCACAGAACACGCCGATCGCACCGGGCAGTGAGGCAGCCGTACAGCAGACCGGCGATTACAGCCGAGCCGTGTTGGGTACACCGGTGAAGGGCAGAAGACCTACAGCAGAACCGGGTGATATAAGCAGCACTCAGCAGCTTCCGATTGCACCGGGAAGTGATGATGACAGCGATGCAGTTGGCAGAGCGAGCGGTTCCTATGGCAGAATCGTCAGTGCCGAAGAACGCATGTATCAAGCTACGCCGATTGGACCGGGATACCGCAACGGACAACCTATTTGATGCGGCGAAATACAATACGTTTAGAGAGAAAGGTGATAAGATGGCAGGAGTAATCCAACCAATAGATCATGCAGAACGTATCTTAGAACAACGCAGACCGGTGACCGGCAAAGTTTATTCTTCACAGGAACTTACCTTTGAACAGCTTTTAAGGGAACGGCTGGATGAAAAGACCGGGCAGAAGCTACAGTTTTCGAAACATGCAGCAGCTAGAGTGGAAGAACGTGGGATTGAACTGACTTCCGGACTTATGGGAGATCTGCAAAACGCAGTAGAAAAAGCCAGAGGCAAAGGAGCCAAAGACGTTGTGGTGATCGGGCAGCAAGGAGCTTTTATCGTCAATGTACCGCACAATGTGGTTGTGACAACCATGTCGCCGGGCGAGATGAGAGAAAATATATTTACCAATATTGACAGCGCCGTAATTATGTAACAGCCGGACCATTTTGGAGGCTTGGAACCTGTCTGATTGACAGGCTCGCGAATTACGCAACCACGAGAAGGAAAAGGAGATTCACATGCTTAAATCAATGTATTCAGCAGTTGCCGGATTAAAGGCACATCAGTCCAAGATGGATGTAATCGGTAACAATATTGCAAACGTTAATACCTGGGGATATAAATCCGCAGATACTTCTTTTAAAGAATCTATGTATCAGACGCTCTTGGGCGGTTCGGCAGGTACCAGTGTCGATGGCGGTTATGGCGGAACCAATCCGTCGATGATTGGCTACGGCTCCATGGTCAGCGCAATTACCTCGAACTTTACCGCCGGTACACAGGTTTCTACCGGAAAACCGTTGGATTGCTTTATTGATGGAACCGCATTCTTCGCAGTAGGGCCGCTGTATGGAACCGGTGATGCGAAAACTCCGGGTGATATTAGCCTAAGCCGTGTTGGCGATTTTCAGGTGGTCAACGGATATCTGGTAGACAGCAACGGCCGCTATGTGTATGGAAACTCCGTCACCAATGGTGGAGAGGTTCATAAACCGGGAGCCGTTACGACGAAAACTTCACTCCCAAATCAAATTATTCCGAATAAACCAACCAATACAAACTATCCGGTCGATGTCACCGGTATTACCGGTACCGACGGAGTGGGTAAGAATGTAGTTTATACCGATGCAGCGTCTCCCAATAACGGCAAGATGACGGTCACGACCACTACCCAGACCTTGGAAACTCTTATTACTCCATTACCGGGTACGGTAGATGATGGTAAGGGAACCGTTACCAGCTACAGAAATACCACCCCCGCAAGTGCCAATATGGTAAAGGTGGTAGTTAAAACAGAACAAAATAAACCGATTCCGCTACCAAATCCTCCGGAACCGACGACGGATGCAGCCGGGATTATCACCTCCATCACCTACAAGGATACCGGAGATGGAAAGATGGAGATTGTCACCAGCAAGACCACTCCTGCTCCCAAGGATGCAAGCTACACGGGACCGACCTTTGATGACGGACGTATGGTTTTGGATGCCAAGACCGGTGCTTACAAGATGAAAGACAACCTAGACACTTTAAAACCCCTTAAGATTCCGACCAACTGTACATATTATGACGAATCCGGCAATTTGCAGACAGAGAAGGATGTGGTGATCGGTGCCTATACGATCGACAAAAACGGTATGATTTATGGTACCAGTTTAAAGACAGACAAGCAGTATTTGCTTGGCTCTGTGGCATTGGTGAACATGCCGAACCCCAACGGTATGACCAAGCTGGGCGGTCCTTACTACCAGACCGGCGGAAGCTCAGGCGCTCCGTCCATCATTCAGGCCGGAGGCAATGCCGGTACGCTGCTCACCGGACAGCTTGAGTCGGCCAACGTTGATATCGCCAATGAATTCTCCAGTATGATCACCACCGAGCGAGGCTTTCAGGCGAACTCCAAGATCATAACCGTGAGTGATGAGATGCTTCAAGAGCTGGTTAATATGAAACGTTAAATTGTAAATTTACTTCCAGGGGGGATAGCTTTGTCGATTTCCCCCTTGGGGTGTTTTACAGATAGGAGATTTTATGATAAAATTAAGCAAGCTGAACGGAAAAGAGATGTTACTCAATTCCGACCAAATTGAATACATAGAAGCGATACCCGAGTCCAAGATCGTGATGATGAACAAAGAATATTTGCTGGTAAAAGAAAGTATTGATGAGATTTTAGAGAAAGTGACCGAGCACAAGCGCAGGTGCTATGCGATACAAGAAAGTGTGATTCGAGACTGCCTTCTCACTTTTGGAAGAGATGTGGCAGATGATATTTTGAAACTGTAAATATGAATATAAGACTCGGATGGTGAGGGAGCTCGCTGTCCGAATAATCATAGAGAATTAAGAGGCATGGAGGTTGCAGCTATGGATTTTTCAACCATTATCGGTATCGTAGGAGGTTCTGCCATTGTTATATGGGGAATTTCTCTGAGCGGAAGTATCATGAACTTTTTTGATCCGGCCAGTATTGTAATTGTAATTGGTGGAAGTATTGCTGCCATTGTTGCATCGTTCCCGTTTTCCATTTTGAAGGATATTCCGCATCATATGGTGCTTCTTGTTCAAAAGAAGAAGTACGATCATTTCAAGTGTATCGAGACACTGGTGGATTATGCGACAGAGGCCAGAAAGAACGGTCTGCTCGCGTTGGAAGCAAAATCTGCAGAGGAAAAAGACGTTTTTTTTAAAAACGCACTGATGCTGGTGGTTGATGCTCACGAGCCGGCGGAGGTCAAGGAACGACTCAACAATGAACTTGACTTCTTATGGGAACGTCATGAGAATGGTATTGGGATCTATGAAAAGGGCGCTGCGGTAGCACCGGCTTTCGGTATGATCGGTACACTGGTGGGACTGATCAATATGTTGAAGAGCTTGGATATTTCGTCGGGTGCCAATGATTCCTTAGGTCTTAATATGTCCGTGGCCATGGTTACCACGTTCTATGGCTGTATGCTTTCCCACTTGATGTTCGCTCCAATTGCCAAGAAGCTTTCTATTCGAAACGCAGAAGAGTATTTATATAAGCAACTGATTATCGAAGGAGTGCTGGCAATTCAAAGGGGTGACAACCCCAAATTCTTAAGAGAAAAATTAGTTTGCTATCTGGGTGAGAAGAAGCGAGACATCGGCAACCCCGAGGCAGAGGGCGCAGGCAAAAAAGGAAAGGTTAAGAAAGAAAAAGGCGGAAAGAAGGAAAAGAAAGAATGAGAAGGGGACATAAGGATGAAGGCGGAAGCTGGATGGATACCTATGGGGACATGGTTACGCTTTTATTATGCTTCTTTGTTCTCCTATATGCCATATCCGCAGTAGATCAGACAAAATGGGCCAATTTAGTAAAAAGTCTCAATCCGGCTGCTATAGAAACCATTGAAGAAGAAATCAAGGATGGTGCAGAGAAGGAAACGGTACAAGAGGTGGTAGTGCCCGATGACTTTGAGGAACTCTATGAAAGTCTCAAATCCGAAGTTGAGAGAAACCAGATGCTAGAAGAAATTACGGTGAAAAAAGGCACCGGATTTACGTTTATTTCGTTCAAAAACAATCTTTGCTTTGATGGGAACAGCTACATTCTCCGGGATGAAGTCAAGACCGTGTTGGATGATTTTTGTAGTATTTTAGGTAAATATGAAAGTGAAATTGGGCAGATTCAGGTATTGGGGCATACGGCAGAAGTGACACCGGGAGAAAACAACATTTTAAATGACCGCTTTCTTTCCTCCAATCGTGCTGCTTCGGTCTTGGTCTATATGCAGGAGAAAGATATCTTTGCTCCGGAAAAACTGGTTTCCATCGGTTATGGGCAATATCGACCGATTGCAGATAATACGACCCCAGACGGAAGAGCATCGAACCGCCGCGTGGAATTGTTAATCACCAAAAAGGATGCGGTAGTCCGCAGCCTGGAGGATTATTATAAAGAAGTTTACTAGATTAATCGGAAAGTAGGAAGAATCACAGATGGCAGATGTATTATCACAAAATCAAATAGACATGCTGCTCAATTCCTTACAGGGGGGCAGCACCCAGGAGACGGAGCCCGCCCAGCAAGCTGAAAAAAGCTATCGAAAATACGATTTTTACAGTCCCAAGAAATTCACAAAAGATAAGTTGAGAATACTCAGTGATGTATTTGATAAGTATTCACGTATTATGGCAACTCAATTGGGAAGTATCTTGCGTTTGACCTGTGAGTCAGATGTGGTAGCGATCGAGGAACAGCGTTATTACGAGTTCAGCAATGCGCTTGGTGATGATGATGTCATGACGGTAGTCAATGTAGAACTTCCGGATCAGGCTAAGAATAAGCCGGTACTGATGCACATCAGTCCGATGTTGATGGTCAATTTTATCGACCGTATGCTGGGGGGGGAAGAAAGCTCCATGGAGATTGACAACTCCTATGTTTACACGGATATAGAAGAGGCTCTTTATGAATCCATTATCAAATACTTTATCGATGGGCTTCGAGAGACTTGGGCAACTTACATCACTTTAAATTTCAATTTTGGACAGTTGGAATTAAGTCCGGGTATGTTTCAGGCAATTGGGATGGATGAGACCATCGTCATTATCACTGTCAATCTCAAAATGGACAAGATCCAGGGAGTTTTAAGTATCTGCTTTCCCGGCAATCTGCTCAGTGATATTTTCTCCATTTTGGATAAGCGTATCAACCGCGAGAAGGAAGACGGCATGAATTATGTGGACTCTTCCAAAGACATTATGCATTATATTCAGGGATCTGAATTAAGTGTGCGGGCGAGATTGGGCAATATCCGACTCAATCTGGTGGATATCTATAATCTCCACGAGGGAGATATCATCAACTTAAATAAACCCAAGGATTCCGAGGTAGAGATTCAGGTAGAGGGGACTTCGTGGTTTAAAGGAAGACTGGGTCAACACAAGAAGAATATGTCGGTATTGATTACCGATGTGAACGCGAGGGTCAAAGCAAAACAGGAGTCGATGGAAACATAAGCGATGCAAGGCAGGAGCAGTTTTTCTGCCAGCTTATATAGATAAGAATAAAAATAAGAGAGGTATGAAAAATGGCAAAAATTTTATGCGTAGATGATGCTGCATTTATGCGAATGATGGTAAAGAACACCTTAACACAAAATGGATATACAGATCTTTATGAGGCGGCAGATGGATTGCAGGCAGTTGAAAAATATCTGGAGGTTCATCCGGATCTGGTGATCATGGATATCACGATGCCTAATATGGACGGTTTGGAAGCCCTGAAAGCAATTCGTGCCAAGGATTCCAATGCAGCCATTGTGATGTGTTCTGCCATGGGACAGGAAGCGATGGTGGTCGAAGCCATCAAGGCAGGTGCCAAGGACTTCATTGTAAAACCATTTAAACCGGATCGAATTATCAAAACTGTGGCCAGCATTATAGGCTGATGATTACTGCTAGGAGGAGATAGATGGCTTTTTTACGTTCGTTGGATATCAGTGCATCCGGCATGACTGCTCAGAGGATGCGCTTGGATATTGTGTCAGAGAATATAACAAACCGCGATACCACAAGGACGGCCGCAGGGGGTCCTTATCGGAAAAAGTCTGTGGTATTCCAAAATATACTTGCTTCTTCTGCCGCAGAACGCGGTGGAACCAAAGGCGGAGTTTTAGTCAGCCAGATTGTGGAGGATACGGTCACTCCTATGAATCTGGTGTACAATCCTGCACATCCGGATGCAAATGCAGACGGATATGTTGAGATGCCCAATGTGGATAATTTAAAAGAGACAATCGATGCAATGTCTGCCTCGCAGTCTTATAGTGCGAACCTTACCGCATTCAATATCATGAAGCAGATGGCAACCAAAGGTTTAGATATTGGAAAATAAAGTAAAGAGCGAAGAAACCTGTTAGAGGTGCGGCGAAGGAGATTGTTATGGCTTCTAAAAAGTTTAATGAGATAGAGATTGATGCACTGGGCGAGATTATGAATATCAGCCTGGGTTCATCGGCAACAGCCATCTCGACTATGCTGGATACCCGTGTAGATATTACGACACCGGAAGTACGCGTGGTGTCGAAGGATGAATTCAGTTTTACCAATCTGCAGCCGGCAGTTGGTGTGGAAATTACCTACATATCCGGTTTAGACGGAAAAAATGTCATGCTTTTAAAAAGGCGTGATGTGAAAATTATAATTGAACTTTTGATGGGAATGGAAATTCCGGATGATGAATTTGAACTGGATGAGATGAATATCAGTGCGATCTGTGAGGTTATGAACCAGATGATGGGTGCGTCCTCCACGGCATTGTCGGAATTCCTCGGACAGGTAGTGAATATATCCACCCCCAAATCCTTTGAAATCGCGGATGAACAAGAATTCAAGGATATGTATTTTGAAAATGATGAACAGAAAGTTGTCATTGGATTCACTCTGACCATTAATGAGAAGATGGAGAGTGAATTTGTGAATGTCATGTCCGTAAACTTGGCGAAAGAACTGGTCAGCGGATTTTTACCGGATTCTTATTTGGTCCCCGATGAGGCAGAGGAAGAGATGGATTCTGAACCGGTTGCTGCAGTACCGGCTGCTTCCGGTGGTATGATGAGTCAGGAAGAGATCGAGCGGATGCTTGCGGGCATGCAGTCGAGCGCACCGACACCGGCTCCTCCGACACCGGCTGCTTCCGGTGGTATGATGAGTCAGGATGAAATCGAGAAGATGCTGGCAGGAATGCAGGGAGGTACCGCACCGCAGACGGATGCCGTACCGCAGACCAATCCTATGCCGCAGATGCAGACCTCGCCACAGATGCAGGGAATGCCGCAGACGATGGGGATGATGCCGCCGGTGGATATGCAGCAGCAGATGCAGCAGCAGCTCCAGCAGCAGATGCAGCAACAGATGCAGCAGCAATTAATTCAGCAGATGCAGCAGCAGATGCTTCAATTACAAGAACAATTGCAGCAGGTACAGGCACACGAAACCAAGATGATGCAAGCATCGCCCGCAAAACATACCGAACTGGGCGGCGGGATCGCCTTGGGAAAAGAGCAGGCAGAGAATCTGGAATTGGTGATGGGCGTTCCGTTAGAGGTATCGGTAGAAATCGGTCGCACCCAGAGCTTAGTCAAGGATATCTTGGAGTATACCAAGGGGACTTTGGTTGTGTTGGACAAGCAGGCTGGAGATCAGGTAGATCTATTTGTCAATGGTCAGTGCATTGCCAAAGGTGATGTTGTGGTAGTAGATGATAATTTTGGTATTCGTATTACCGAGGTATTGAAGCAGCCTGAGATGTGATGGGAGGGATGGATATCGCACAGATAAAAGACATTAGTTCTTATGTGATCGTTTTGATTCTATTTGTACTTATTTTATATGCAAGCTATATTTGTTCCAAAAAGGTCGCAAAGATCTCTCAGAGAACCAATAACTCGAAATATATGAAGCTGGTTGACCGTTTGATGCTGGGACAAGATCGCTGCTTAGCCATCGTTTCTATCGGCGAAAAATACTATGCAGTGGGAATTACGGCTGCGGGAATCAATCTGATGACCGAATTGGAATCGGATGATTTGATTGAATTGGAACCGCCGGGAAATTCGTTTCCGGAAAATTTGAATTTTAAAGATATCATGAATCAATTAAGACGAAATAAACACAGCCGGGATTGACAGACACAGATAGGAGACAGGTAGTATGGGAAATCAATTGATGATTGATGTGAATGG
>JAVXIV010000084.1:4087-8110 GCA_036785645.1 Hungatella sp. | reverse complement strand
GTGGATCGCAACATCTTTGATGATTGGTTGCTCGATTTGGTCAAACATCGTTACAAGGATGAAGAAAACATTTATTTTTATGAAAACCCCGAGCAGCATTGGCTGAAGGTCTCCATCAACACACAGGAAAATGGCAATATCATGGGCATTGTTTCGGATGCGACGAAGGAACTGACTGAGCGGATACAGCTGGAGCGAGAGCGTGACTATGATCTTTTGACCGGTCTTTATAATCGCCGTGCATTTCGAGAACAAGTGCAGAAGCTGATCGAAGAGAATGCGCCTGCCGCTATGGTGATGTGGGATCTGGATAATCTAAAATATATCAATGATACCTACGGTCATGACGAGGGAGATCACTATATTATTGCATTTGCCAATTCGCTCAAGAAATTGCTAATGGAGGGCGATGTGGCGGCCAGACATTCCGGTGATGAGTTTGTGGCATATCTGCCCTATACACAATCGAAGGAAGAAATTCGCAGTCGTATGAAGGACTATATAGAGATACTCAAGGCTCAAAAGATCGATATAAAAAGCGACGTCAGCATTCCGCTGCGCGCCTCTGCGGGGATTGCTTGGTTTCCGGAAGACAGTAATCATTATGACAGTTTGTTTCAGTATGCGGATTTTGCCATGTATACGGTAAAACACAGCGTCAAGGGAATTGCATTAGAATTCGACAAGCAGCTTTATACGCAAGATGTCTATATGCTGACCGGTCAGGAAGAATTCAGTCGGATGCTGGAAAAGTGGGAGGCTACCTTTGCTTATCAGCCCATCATGGATCGAACCGGGGCAGTTTATGGTTATGAGATGCTGATGCGTCCGCAGCTGCAGCATATTAAGAACATCGAGGAGATTTTAAGACTTGCCAAAGCCCAGTCCAAACTCCAGCAGCTCGAAGAACTGACTTGGAAGACCGCAACCAAGGCGGCTAACCAACAGAAAGAAGCAGGCAATCTTATTGGAAGCCAGAAGGTATTTATCAATTCTATCTCCAATACGCAGATATCAGAGGCTATGATAGAAGAGCTGCAGGCACAGTATGGAGGTCTGCTGGAAAATGTGGTGATTGAATTGACAGAGAATGAGCCAATCAGTGACGACTGCTTGGAGAAGAGAATGACCTTATCCAAACAATGGAAATGTATGATTGCAATCGATGATTTTGGCTCCGGCTACAACAGTGAATCGGTGCTGCTGCGGATCAATCCTCATATTGTGAAATTGGATATGAAGCTCGTGCAAAAGATTGATCAAGATAAAAACCGGCAGGTCATGCTTGAAAATCTGCTGGTCTATACAAAAAAACGCCGCATCATTACCTTGGCAGAAGGGGTAGAAACCTTTGAAGAGCTAAAAATGCTGATGAATTATGGCATTGATCTGTTTCAGGGATATTATATTGCGAGACCTGAGCTGGAGATTCGCCCGATTTCATCCTATGTACTGGATAAAGTAGCAAGTTTGAACAGTGGAATGTGAAATAGTACTGGTATTTGTCAATTACCTATGGTATAATGCTAAATTGAAGTGTAGTGCCCTTATGATATGATGGCTCACATATATATATTCAAGGAGGAACTTATTTAATGAGTTTACAAGTAGAGAATTTAGAAAAGAATATGGCAAAGTTGACGGTAGAAGTGCCAAGTGCGCAGTTTGAAGAGGCAATTAAGACTGCTTACAACAAAAATAAAAGCAAATTCAGCATTCCCGGATTTCGAAAAGGCAAAGCACCTTTGGCGATGATCGAGAAGATGTATGGACCTGAAGTATTCTACGAGGATGCAGCTAATGTCGTATTAGATGCTACTTATGCAGATGCAGCAGAAGAGAGTAAATTAGATATCGTATCCAGACCGGAGATTGATTTGGTTCAGATTGAAAAAGGCAAGAATCTCATTTACACGGCTACTGTAGCCTTAAAACCGGAAGTTACCTTAGGGGAATACAAAGGTTTAGAGGTAGAGAAAGCATCTGCAGAAGTGACAGAGCAGGACATAGAGACAGAACTTAAGAAAGTGCAGGAGCAAAACTCCAGATTGCTGACTATTGAGGATCGAGCAGTGTTGGATGGCGATGAGACGGTCATTGATTTTGAGGGATTTGTAGATGGAGAAGCATTTGATGGCGGCAAGGGAGAGGATTATCCATTGACCATTGGTTCCCATTCTTTCATTGATACCTTTGAAGAACAGTTGATTGGCAAGAGTATCGGAGAATCCTGTGAGATCCATGTAACCTTCCCGACCGAGTATCAAGCTGCGAATTTGGCAGGAAAACCGGCTTTGTTTCAGGTAACGGTAAAAGAGATCAAGGTAAAGGAGCTTCCGGAATTGAATGATGAATTCGCCGGAGAAGTTTCCGAATTTGAAACCTTGGAAGAATATAAAGCAGACATCAAGGCAAAGCTTAGCGAGACGAAGCAGAAACAAGCTGCCACCGAGAATGAAAACAGAGTGGTAGATAAGGCTGTTTCCAATGCATCCATGGAGATTCCTGAGGCGATGATTGATGGTCAGGTTCAGAATATGCTGAGTGACTATGCACAGAGGATGAAGAGTCAAGGCTTGTCTCTGGAGCAGTATATGCAGTTTACCGGCATGACGATCGACAAGATGAAGGAGCAGATGAGACCACAGGCAGTAAAGAGAGTTGAGACCAGATTGGTATTGGAAGCAATTGCCAAGAAGGAAGATATTCAGATCACAGACGAAGCAGTACAGCAGGAACTGGCCAATATGGCAGAAGCATATAAGATGGAACTGGAGCAGGTTAAAACATTTATGGGAGAGCACGAATTGGCTCAACTGAAAGAAGATCTGGCGGTTCAGGAAGCGGTCGATATGATCGTAGCGGATGCGAAGCTGATATAGACTGAAAGAGAACGATGCAGAGTAGGTTTCGGACTAATCAGTTCGAAATCTACTTATTGTCTTTTGGAAGAGAAAGAATGGAGGAATCAAGATGAGTTTAGTGCCATATGTCATTGAATCAACCAGCAGGGGCGAGCGCTCCTATGATATTTATTCCCGTTTATTAAAAGAGAGAATCATTTTCTTGGGAGAAGAGGTCAACGATGTATCTGCAAGCTTAGTGGTGGCGCAGTTACTGTTTTTGGAATCGGAAGATCCGAGCAAGGATATCAATCTCTATATCAACAGTCCGGGAGGATCGGTGAGCTCCGGCTTGGCCATTTATGATACGATGCATTACATCAAATGTGATGTATCTACGATTTGTATTGGTATGGCGGCCAGCATGGGTGCTTTTTTACTGGCCGGTGGAACGAAGGGCAAGCGTTTTGCACTTCCCAATGCGGATGTTATGATTCATCAGCCATCCGGCGGAGCACAGGGACAGGCAACTGAGATTCAGATTGTTGCGGAGAAGATCCTACAAACCAAGAAGAAATTGAATGAGATTTTGGCGGCAAACACAGGGCAGCCGATTGAAGTGGTGGAAAGAGATACCGACCGCGATAATTATATGACTTCGGAAGAAGCAAAAGCCTATGGTTTGATTGATGAGATTATTTATAAGCACTAGTGGATGGGGAAAGAAGGAAGTGAGGTGTGCATATGCCAAGTAGAACAGAGGACAAGGTCAAATGCTCTTTTTGCGGCAAAACACAGGAACAGGTCAGAAAGCTGATTGCAGGTTCCAATAATGTATATATCTGCGACGAATGTATCGATCTTTGCGCAGAGATTCTAGACGAGGAATTTGATGGCCGAGAGGAAACCGAATTGGAGTTAGGTGACATCAATCTCTTAAAACCCAAGGAAATCAAGGCTTTTTTGGATGAGTATGTCATTGGTCAGGATGCTGCCAAAAAAGTATTGTCAGTAGCGGTATACAATCACTATAAGAGAATTACATCCAAAAAGAATATGGATGTCGATGTACAAAAAAGCAATATTCTGATGTTGGGTCCGACCGGTTCCGGTAAAACCTACTTAGCACAGACATTGGCCCGCGTCTTAAATGTGCCATTTGCCATTGCAGATGCGACTG
>JAVXIV010000084.1:0-4077 GCA_036785645.1 Hungatella sp. | reverse complement strand
AGATGTAGAAAATATCTTGTTGAAACTGATTCAGGCAGCTGATTATGATATCGGTAAAGCAGAATACGGCATCATTTATATTGATGAGATTGATAAGATCACCAAGAAGTCGGAGAATGTTTCCATTACTCGTGATGTGTCCGGGGAAGGAGTACAACAGGCACTTTTAAAGATTTTAGAAGGAACGACAGCCAGTGTTCCACCACAGGGCGGAAGAAAGCATCCGCATCAGGAGCTACTTCAGATCGATACAACCAATATTTTATTTATCTGCGGCGGAGCTTTTGACGGCTTGGAGAAAATCATAGAGGGACGTCTGAACGCGGGCTCTATTGGATTTAACGCAGAGATTGTAGATCGCAATACGATCGAGATCGATGATTTGTTAAGACAGGTACAGCCACAGGATCTGATCAAATTTGGTCTGATTCCGGAGTTTATCGGTCGTGTTCCGATGACCGTGTCTTTGGAACTCTTAAGTGACGAGGCACTTATTCGCATCCTTTCAGAACCCAAGAATGCACTGACTAAACAGTATCAGAAATTATTTGAATTGGATGATGTGAAGCTGGAGTTTACACCGGATGCGCTGATTGCCATCGCTAAGTTGGCGAGCGAACGGAGAACCGGCGCCAGAGGATTGCGCTCCATCATGGAATCCATTATGATGGATACGATGTATGAGACACCTTCCGACAGCAATATCGGAATCTGTATCGTCAATAAAGCAGTAGTAGACGGAAGTGGTGAGCCTGAGATTGTGTATCGTGACACTGCGGTACCGCGCAAAAGCATGGCTCAGAGGCTGAAAAAAGAAAAACCGGTCGAGATTGCATGATCCGGTTTTAAGTCAGAATGGGAGCTTAGGCTCCCATTTCTTACTTTATGGGAATGCAGAACCGTGCATTGAAAAAGGACAAAAGAAAGAAGGGATATAAGATGGAGAGTAAAATCATCACCATGCCGGTCATTGCATTACGGGGCTTGACGGTTTTGCCTAAAATGATGATCCATTTTGATATCAGCAGAGCCAAGTCCATTGCAGCAGTAGAAAAGGCTATGGTTGAGGATCAAAAGGTGCTGCTAGTCACTCAGAAGGAGCCGGAGGAGATGGATCCCACCATAGAGCAGCTGTTTCAAATAGGCACCATTGCATGGATCAAACAGTTGGTCAAGATGCCGGGCAATATCGTGCGTGTCATGGCAGAAGGCATAGAGCGGGCAGAACTGTTGTGTCTGGATGCCACAGAATCGGCACTGATTGGTGAAGTGGCTCCGGTCGAAGAAGAGGAAGATGTCGTGGACTACATCACACAGGAAGCGATGAGCCGCGTACTTAGGGAGAAATTAGAGGACTATGGAACCGAGCATCCAAAGCTTGCCAAGGAAATGCTGTCCAATTTATTGTTAATTGATGATTTGCATGAATTATTGGATCAGATTGGAATTCAGATTTCCTGGAGCTCTGCCATACGTCAGGAGCTTTTAGAATCACTTTCTTTGAGCCAGCGCTATGAAACTCAGCTGCTGCGTCTATCCGAAGAAATTGAAATATCAAAAATCAAGAGAGCTTTTCATAGTAAGGTAAAATCCAGCATTGAGAAAAATCAAAAAGATTATGTTTTGAGAGAGCAGCTGCGCATCATTCGAGAAGAACTCGGAGAAGATAATCCAATCAGTGATTCCCAAGAATATGAGCGGCAATTGAAACAACTAAAAGCAGACAAAGAGACAAAAGATAAACTCCAGAAAGAAATTAATCGCTTCAAGTCGATGCCGGGCGGAAGTCAGGAAGCCAATGTCCTGCGTACGTATATCGAAACGTTGTTGGAGCTTCCCTGGAAAAAAGTTTCCAAGGACAATAATGATATTCACCATGCGGAACAAATCCTAAATGAGGATCATTACGGTTTAGAGAAAGTGAAGGAACGTATTTTGGAATATCTGGCGGTGCGTACGCTGACCAATAAAGGCTCCAGTCCGATCATTTGCCTGGTGGGACCGCCGGGAACCGGTAAAACTTCGATTGCACGTTCTGTGGCCAAGGCACTGAACAAAAAATATGTCCGCATCAGCTTGGGCGGAATCCGAGACGAAGCCGAGATCCGCGGTCACCGCAAAACTTATGTGGGTGCTATGCCGGGACGCCTAGTAGAAGGACTTCGCCAAGCCGGAGTCAGCAACCCTCTGATGCTTTTGGATGAAATTGATAAAGTGAGCAGTGATTACAAAGGGGATACTTCCTCGGCACTTTTAGAAGTATTGGACGGAGAGCAAAATGTGAAATTCCGCGATCATTATGTGGAGACACCGATTGATCTGTCCAACATCTTGTTTATTGCTACGGCTAATACTACGCAGACGATACCGGGTCCTTTGCTGGATCGTATGGAACTGATTGAGGTTACCAGTTATACGGAGAATGAGAAATGGCATATCGCCAGAAACTACTTGGTAGACAAACAGCTAGAACGCAATGGCTTGACGAAGAAACAGCTGTCCATCAGCGACGGAGCCTTGGAAAAAATCATTCACAATTATACCCGAGAAGCCGGTGTCCGCAATCTGGAACGCCGCATCGGCGATATCTGCAGGAAAGCAGCCAAGGAATTCTTGGAGAATCAGAAAGCGGCAATTAAGGTGACAGAAGCCGGTGTGGAGAAATATCTGGGAAAAGAAAAGATTACCTTTGAAGATGCCAACGAAGAAAATCAAATCGGCATTGTGCGCGGACTGGCATGGACCAGTGTGGGCGGAGATACCTTACAGATCGAAGTCAATGTGATGCCGGGCAAGGGCGAACTGAAGCTGACCGGTCAGATGGGCGATGTGATGAAGGAATCGGCGCAGACGGCTCTGACCTATGTGCGGTCAATTGCTTCAAGCTATGGGCTGGCAGACGATTATTTTGAAAAACGAGATCTGCACATTCACATTCCGGAAGGAGCAGTTCCCAAGGATGGTCCGTCTGCCGGGATCACGATGGCCACGGCCATGCTGTCTGCGGTATCGGAACGTGCAGTGGATGCCTTGGCAGCGATGACCGGTGAGATTACCCTGCGTGGCAGAGTGCTCCCTATCGGAGGTCTGAAAGAGAAGCTTTTGGCGGCTAAGATGGCACATATCAAAAAGGTCTTGGTGCCGGATCAGAATCGTTCGGATATCTCGGAATTTTCCAAAGAGATCACGAAGGGATTGGAGATTATCTATGTGAAGAATATGACGGAAGTCTTAGCGATTGTTTTGGAAAAAGGGAGAGAAATATGATTATCAAGAAAGTAGATTTGGAGACGGTGTGTGGGATTACCAGCACCATGCCGGAAAATATTCACCCGGAATTTGCCTTTGCCGGAAAATCCAATGTGGGGAAATCCTCACTCATCAATGGGCTTATGAACCGCAAGTCCTATGCCAGAACCTCGTCCCAGCCGGGCAAGACCCAGACGATCAATTTCTATAACATCAATGACGCACTTTACTATGTGGATCTGCCGGGCTATGGCTATGCCAAGGTTTCGGTAGAGGTGAAGGAAAAATGGGGGAGAATGATCGAACGTTATTTGCAGCAGTCCCCTATGCTTCGCTGCGTGTTTTTGCTGATCGATATTCGCCATGAACCATCGGCCAATGATAAGGCCATGTATGACTGGATTATCCATAACGGTTATTATCCGATTGTGGTTGCAACCAAACTAGACAAGATCAACCGCAGCCAGATTGCGAAGCATGTGAAGATGATCCGCACCGGCTTGGAGATGCGAAGGGAAGAAAAAGTCATTCCCTTCTCGGCGGAGACCAAGCAGGGACGCGATGAGATTTGGGCGTTGATTGAGGATTTCATGTCGCCTACAGAAGCTGCGTCCTCCGAAGCTTCGGAAGCATCACTTTAGTAGGAGGTCTACGGCGCAAAGTGAAAAACCCTTTATTCATGAGGTTTCCTGTTGGTGTTGCACTAATTGAAAAGATAATAGCACAGTCCACAAAGCCTTTTGCCATAAGGCTTTGTGGGCTGTTTTTGTGTTTCAGAAAAATAGTAGTCAAATAGTAGTCGCAGGTGGGAAAAAACTATCAGCGAGG
>JAVXIV010000083.1:0-8110 GCA_036785645.1 Hungatella sp. | reverse complement strand
GACACTTAGTGAGGTCTTTCACGAACTTAGTGAACATGATGCACTATGAACCGATTTAATCTGTAAGACCTAAACGTTTCATTTGGGAATGAAGTTCTCCCCTGCCGATGGTAATTCCGACATTTGGCAAAACCGCTAATATGCTGATGACTTCTGTGATTCTATAATCGCAGAGGGCATCATTTTTTTATGCTTATCTGCACATACCGGAGGTAATTTTATGTTAACATCACTTGCACTTGTTTTTCTGGTAGGCCTAGCTATGGCCTCTGTCTGCAGCCGTCTTAAGCTGCCCCGCATCATTGGTATGTTGGTGACCGGTATCGTTCTCGGTCCCTATGTACTGGATTTATTGGACCGGTCGATTCTCGGGATTTCATCTGAACTGCGTCAGATTGCCCTCGTTATCATTCTAATCAAGGCCGGTCTTTCCCTGAACATCAGGGATTTAAAAAAGGTCGGCCGCCCGGCAGTTCTGATGTCCTTCGTACCGGCGATATTTGAAATCGGGGCATTTGTGCTGCTTGCACCGGCACTCCTTGGTGTCACCACTATAGAAGCCGCTATCATGGGTGCGGTGCTCGGTGCAGTCTCTCCCGCCGTAGTCGTTCCTAAAATGGTACACCTGATGGAAACTCATTATGGAACAGACAAAAGTATCCCACAACTGATTTTGGCAGGTGCATCACTGGATGATGTATTTGTCATTGTTTTATTCGGTGCTTTTGTGAGCATTGCCCAAGGTGGCTCCGCAACTACCATGGATTTTGCCAACATTCCCATTTCCATTGTTTTAGGCATTGCCGTAGGAGCGATCACCGGCTTTTTACTCGCCGGCTTTTTCGAGACAAGCTATGCGCACAAGAACTATGTTCGCAACAGCTTAAAAGTTATTATTGTCTTGGGTTTTGCATTTTTGATGCTAGCTATTGAAGACTGGTTTAGTAAAATTGTGGCCATTTCCGGCTTGCTTGCCGTGATGAGCATGGCCTGTGTTCTTCAAATGCGAAGTATTCCCTACGTATCTGCCCGTCTCTCCGAAAAGTTCGGAAAACTGTGGCTTGCTGCCGAGGTCATTCTGTTTGTCCTTGTGGGAGCTGCAGTGGATATACGTTATACCATGGAAGCCGGATTCATGGCGGTCGTGATGATTTTTATAGCTCTGATTTTTCGTTCGGCAGGAGTGATGCTCTGCCTGATTGGCACAAAACTGAACTACAGGGAGCGCCTGTTCTGTGTCATTTCCTATCTGCCAAAAGCTACCGTGCAGGCAGCGATCGGATCTGTTCCGCTAGCATTGGGTCTGCCTTGCGGAAATATCGTCTTATCGGTAGCAGTACTTTCCATTATCATCACCGCGCCACTGGGGGCATTCGGGATGGATATCAGCTATCAAAAACTACTTATGCAAGAAAAGGATATTGGTATAGATCGGTGATAATATTTCTTTTTTAATCTACCACAACTGAACCTTTCTTGTGTCTCTTTGCCTTATATAATGTCTCATCTGCCCGCATCAGCAGTTCGTCACAAGTTTCGGAAAATCCCTCACACCAGACAAGTCCGGTGGATACGCCGATTGGTGTACTGGCAGTATCCGGGGCCGCCAGAGGATATTCCTTCAGCGTTTCATAAAGCTTGGAAACTCTTGCCAAAATCTCGTCCTGCGTCTCTGCGCCATATAGGAAAACATGGAACTCATCACCGGAACGCCGCCCTACCACTGCATCTTCAGAGTAGGCCTGCTCAAACATCCATGCTGCAGTTTTGAGATAGGTATCGCCCCAATGATGACCGTAAGTATCATTGACCTGCTTAAAGTCATCCAAATCCATCATAATCATGGCAGCGATCCCCAACGTTTTTGGATCAGAACCCAGCAAATCGGTCACCCTGCGTTTAAATAGGCGATTGTTGCACAGCCCCGTCAGATTGTCATAATCCCGTTGCTGCATGACTTTGCGATTTGCCGACTCAATAGCACCAGCCAGTTCATCAATCTCTGCAAAACCCGTTTCACCGAGGGCGATTGTCTCCGATTCCTCACTGTCACGTACTCGCTGCACCAGAGCGATAATGGGCTTTGTAAACCTACGTCCGGCTAAAATCCCGTAGATAGCGCCTAATGGAATAGAAATCACAAAAGATACCAGCAACAAGCCGGCAATCCTATATGTGAAATTCAAAAGATCCTTCTCTTCCATAAATCCAACCAGATACCATGCCTCATGTTCAAATGGTGTATTGTGATCATACAGTTCCAGTTGTCTGACACATGCATAGACCGGTTTTTTCGCATTTCTATCTATAAGTGAGCCAATACCATTTTTTTTATCATACTTGGAAAAAACAAAGGGCTCATCCATAGTCAGAATCTGCGACTGGAGGGCATTTCCGGCACCTAATGGGCAAATAGATGATTCCGGTGCTGTCCGCAAAGCGAGCGTATATCCAAGTGGAGTTTTTCCACTCAGTTCTGATGCCGGTAAAAGTGTACTAAAATGCTGCATGGAAACGCCGATCCCAATTACGCCCCTTAGCCGACCATCCTGATCAAAGAGAGGTCTGGAATAGGTGATTGCCGGTTCCCCATCGGGGCTGAGTCGAAAAGGGGGACTCCAATAACCCAAAAGACTTGCATCCTCACTCAGATGGGCATTGCCATAGGGGTTCTGATAAAAAGCTCCGTTACTGTCATCCAGTGTCAATCCGTATATCCAGCTATCCCCCGTCATCGCCCCGTTGCGCTGTGCAATTTCCGTGGGCCCGATAAGAAGCCGCAGATCACGGTTTTGATGATCGCCTGCCAGCGGGTCATAATCGCGAAAATAAAGAGCCGAATGGGAGGTGTCACTCACGGTATTATCATTCAGTATGACAAAGGCATCGGTGGCAGCGGAAGCTCGCAGCATGGAAATGAGAATCGGGGATGCCTGTTCAAAGAATGTATCTACCTCGTCGGTCGAAGGCACCGCGTCTTCCCCCAGTACAGTCAGTTCACCTGATATTTGCTCTGCATAAAGGTCTATATTCGACCAGTGGTTAATCATCTCACCCTGCAGATAATTTTTACGATTTACCGTTTTTTCTCCAAATGACTGATAGGCATTTTCCTTTGCACGGGATAAAACTCCGCCACTGAGCAGAATGACAGATAGAAGCAGCGACTGGGTGAAAATAATCGTCAGAATACCCACGGTCCACTGAAAAGCAATCGAACGTCGGTTCTTAAAAAAATATTTTTTTCCAATCTTCATACTATTATCTCCGTTTTTCTGCTAATATTTCATTGGCATCCTGCACTAGGGTACGGTACCACTGTTTAAAATGTTCTTCGGCACTATATTCCCCAATAAGCGTCTGCCGATTCTCCCCCTGCTGTATCCGCTGTTTTATCTGCTCCAGATCCTGTCCTGCGAGAGAAGGTAACGAAGTTTCTAAAAGTTGTTTCACCTCATAATCACCGGAGAAAGGCTTGCTGTTATAAAGTGTATAGGTCTTGAGCATTTCTTGTGCGCTCTGCAATGCCATAGTAATATTCGGATTAGGTATACCCTCCAATACCTGCGCCCTAGCAGCAACGATTGCCTCCTCCGTCAGTGCTTTCTTTTGTACCGGCAAGAAGCCGATGGATGCCGTATGTATGGAGTTCTGTTCCGGTGCGGTTAGCCACTTGAGAAAAACGGCAGCGGCATATTCATGAGCGGCGTCGCTCTTGGAAATACACATATCCATGCCTCGAATGGGCGCAAAAGGCGCACCGCCTGTGAGGCATGGATAGGAAAGCACCGTACAATTCACAGGATACCCCGCTGATTTGTTCTCCATCATCTCAGTCGGAAAATAATTACCGCCTGCCGTACTCATCACACTGGCAAGGATGGTGCCTGCTGCCACATCTGCGGAGGTATAGGTATTGTTTTTAGCGTACCATCCGCTGATATAAGGCAAATAATAATTGTCCCAAATGCGTCTTGCAAGCATCTCACTATATTGAAATACCTGGTTTCCTGTGGCATCGGTTCCGTAAATTTCCTCGTCGACCTGTTTGGAGGTCATCAACATAAAGTGATACATCGAATCTATGCCCCAAAAAGCTTTGCCATCGTCCGGCTCCGAAGTTTGCCCATCCGTCCAGTTATAATAATTTTCTGCTGTTTTTGTAATTCCTTCCCAGGTGGCAAGTTCACTTACTTCTGCCCCTGTTGCGGACACGAATTTATCCCAATCCGTCCGGTTGAGAAAAAGTGCCTCTGTAGATTTGGAAACAGGCAGCAGTTTTAGTTTATTATCCCCACCGATTCTATCGTTGTCCAAAAAAGTAGGGTAGTAGGCATCTAACTCTGTTTTTGTGAAATATTCCTCCAAATCTACCAAACCCACCAGTTGGTCAATGCGGTAGGCATTATCGGGATAGGCAGTAAAAATATCCGGCATGGGATCGGAACCGATTTTTTTGTTCGCCGCGTCGAATACCACTTCAGCAAGCTGCATACTATTGCCCCTACTCTGTGCATCGACAATAATGCCCTCTTTCTTACCTACCGTATCATTAAACTTGCTGATTTGTGCGTCTAGCTGAGCCTTTGCACTGCCATCCTGATAATGCCACAGGCTCACCGTGACCGGTTCTTTCGGATTCAATGGATTCTTGCTCCCACAACCACTCAGGCAGAGACTCAGTAAAATAACGATACCTATGATATTTGCTACGGCAACGGTTCGCCCATTCTTTTGTTTTGAATTGATTTGCTGTTTTTTCATCAGTGCTCCCTCATTTACATCACCGGTTTTATGCCTTGTTATGCAAAAAATTATTAAGCGTGCCGTATAGCAGCTCTGCCTCAATGGGTTTGGCGAGGTGCGCATTCATACCGGCATTTTTCGACTTGACTATATCATCATCAAAGGCATTAGCAGACATGGCTATAATCGGCACGGTTCTTGCCCATGCACAATCCAGACTGCGAATCGCCCTGGTGCACTCCAGTCCGTCCATCACCGGCATCCGAATATCCATAAGGATCGCATCATAAGTGTGCTCCGGAGCAGATGCAAACATATCAAAACCGATCTTTCCGTTCTCGGCAACCACTACATCGGCATTTTTGAATTCCAGCAATTTCTTTGCCACCATGATATTGAGCGGATGATCCTCGATCAGTAGAATACACATTCCGCTGAAATCATAAGTATCACTGCTTTCAGGTGCAATCGTTCTCATAGCTTCCATCGAATCATCTTCCGGAATTTCAAAGGGAATCTCCACTCGGAATGTGGTTCCCTTGCCTTTTACACTATTTACAAAAATATCCCCACCCATCAACTCGGCGAGATTCTTGGAGATGGCCAGTCCCAGACCACTTCCACCATAGCCGGAGTGGGTACCGTTACTTTCTTGGGCAAATGGTTTGAAGATATCCGGCAAAAAGTTCGGATCAATCCCTATGCCCGTGTCGCTGATGGTGAAGCAGATACGAGCCGTCTTTTCGTCTGCACTTATCTGGTCAATATCCAGGTGAACGGTTCCGCCTGCATCGGTGAATTTAACTGCATTCGTTAAAATGTTAATGAGAATCTGCTGAAGTCGAACGCCGTCACCCAGATAGCTTTGCCTACAGTCGTCAAACTGGGTCACTGTGTAGTGAACGCCCTTTGTCGCTGCCTGAGTTGCGATGATCGTACTGATGGAATCTAAGAAAGACTGGCAGGCAATCGCTTCGGTCTTCAGTGTCACCTTACCGGTTTCAATCTTCGACATATCTAAAATATCCCCTAACAACTGAAGTAGATAGCGAGAGGCATACTGGGATTTTTCAATGCACTCTCCAACAAAGAGAGGATCGTCCAGACGCTGATTTGCCAACTGAGCCATACCCATAATCGCATTCATAGGCGTTCTGAGTTCATGGCTGATACGGGAAAGGAATTCCGACTTGGCGGCATTGGCATGTTCTGCCATCTGAACCGCGGCTACCAGTTCTTGGTTTCTCTTTTCCTGCTCCTCTACGGCGTGGGTAATGTCCATACGGGTCATCAAAATACTTTTCCGGTTATGGTCGATGTAGCTGAACCGCAACTGTTTTTTTAATACCCCACCATTCGGGTTGGGCAGGCCATAAAAAACACTGTAAGAGGGCTCACAATCCAAATGTGCAAGCACCGTTTCCAATAAAATCTCTCTCAGTACCCGCTCTACATCCTCGGGACAGACCGATTTCCGCATATAGTTCCGGCTTCCTTCAATAAAATGAGTGCTTTCATGGAAATAGATATCGCCAATCTCTTTTTGGCTATAGCATACTGCTATATCCCGCGCAATATCTGCCACCACTAGGAAATCATAATCAGTTGTTACAATGGCATTCATGACATTTTGCATGGTGTGTTCATTGGTCACATCGGTAGAATACAAGAAAGCAACAATATCACCATTTTCTTTCCTCATCATGTGAGCCGTCAAAACAACATAATACGTCCGTCCGCCGATTTCTCGGGTCACTTTTAAGGACAGTGTGGTTTTGCCTGAGGCGAACTGCCGCAGAAGCATATCTCGATGGAAAATCGTTGCACACTGCTGCTGCATTTCCTGGGTGTCCAGCTCGGTATAAAGTTGGTCAAAATAGTCCTGCACTGTTTTTGCAGCCTCCATGTGGGCAGTCACTTCAGGAAAAATACTTTTATAGTCCAAGATAATATTCTGAGTCAAATTGACATTAATAGAGGCCATGGTAGCCTTCTGCATGGCTTCGCGATATGACAGTTCGTCGCGGTATCGCTTCTCGGCTTCCTTTTCACGGGTGATGTCGCGGCCCACACAGTAAGCCTTAATCGGTATGCCCTCCTCATCAAAAGCATTTGTATAGATGACCCGTTCACACCAAAAGTCATCTTCCCATGCGTTGCGTATCCAAAGGTCGGCAGTAACTTCCTTGGCACCATTTTTCAATTTGTCTAACATGTCGAAAAGCAGAAGAGCGCTGTCTTCGCGAATATGCCCCCCTGAAACAGCTTCCTCTGTATAGTTTTTCACAATCATAGACTTGGGATTTACTTTGGGTGACTTGGAAAAGATAGTCATGGTATCCGTTGCATATTCGTACTCCCAAATATTGATATTGGCAGATTTAACAGCGGCGGCATAACGAGATTCGCTCTCGCGAAGGGCGCGCTCCACCTGCACTTGCTCGTGAATGTCGGTAAATACTGTGTAGAGCACAGGCTTGCCATCCTGCCCGGTCATCACCTTCCCTGAAACCCGCATCCATCGGTAACTGCCATCCCTTTGTAGAACGCGGTGGGCATACTCGAACTTGCGGTTCTCCGCACGAGCTGCAGCAACCGCATCGATAAATCCCTGCCGATCATCGGGATGGAATACCTCCAAAGTGGATTCTTTGGTTACACGGTTGTATTCCTCCTTCGTCATATCGCAAAATCCATAGGCGCCATCACTCATAAAAATAGGGGTAAATGTCTCATCCAGCTGATACATTCCCACACCTCCGGGAACGGAGTTGACCAATGTTTCGTATTTACCTGCGGTTGCACGAATGGTCGCCTCCATCTGCTTTTGTGCAGTAATATCAGTATAATAAGCATAGACTAACCCGTCACCGTTATCGCTCACCATATGTTGAGAACACTGGTTCACCCAGATGAGGCTGCCGTCTTTTTTCACAATGCGGTAGGCCACTTCATAGGGTTCGGGATCCCCATTTCGCAAGGAAGCTTCTGCCCTGAGCCGTTCCATATCCTGAGCGTCTACAAACTCCCAGGCAGATTTATGTACGGTCTGAAGTGATTCCTCCGTAAATCCCAGCATCTTGCAGAATGTGTCGTTGGCAAACAAAATGTCGTAGTCCGGATAAGCCGTCACAATGATCATGCCAATGGGCAGGGAGAGCTTCATAAGCTCTGATTTAATTTCCGAAAACTGCTTCATGTCATTACACCTCCTCATGCAGAAATCTCTGCATGATCTGATACAAAATCTGCGGTTTTATGGGATATATATGATTTAATTATAAGCATTCAGATGAATGATGTCAATGAAATCACTTTGTAACACCTTTCCTTTCCAAAATGCATGCAAAATTATGGGCAGCCT
>JAVXIV010000082.1:4700-8278 GCA_036785645.1 Hungatella sp. | reverse complement strand
GCGGCTCATGAGAGCGGAGTGCTGGCGGAGGACAACTTGGTATACCGGGATCTATTTGATACGAGGTTGATGAATTGCCTGATGCCAAGACCGAGTGAGGTGGTTGATCAGTTTTGGCAGCATTATGAACATTCTCCCATAGAAGCAACCGATTATTTCTACAAGTTGAGTCAGGATTCGGATTACATCCGCAGATATCGGATCTGCAAGGATATGAAGTGGGTGACCAAGACGAAATACGGAGATTTGGATATTACGGTTAATCTATCAAAACCCGAGAAGGATCCGCGGGCGATTGCAGCGGCGAAACTGGCAAAACAGAGTGGTTATCCAAAATGTTTGCTTTGCATGGAGAACGTTGGCTACGCAGGTCGTCCCAATCATCCGGCAAGAAACAATCATCGGATTATACCGATTACCATCCATGAAAGCCCTTGGGGATTTCAGTATTCCCCGTATGTATATTACAATGAGCATTGTATAGTGTTCAATGGTCAGCATGTACCGATGAAGATTGAGAAGCAGACTTTTATTAAGTTATTTGATTTTGTTCAATTATTTCCGCATTATTTTCTGGGATCCAATGCAGATCTGCCCATTGTGGGCGGTTCTATTTTAACCCATGATCACTTTCAGGGTGGGCATTACACGTTTGCGATGGCCAAGGCACCGATTGAAAAATTGGTATCCATTGCCGGATTTCCTGAGGTTGAGGCAGGCATTGTACACTGGCCGATGTCTGTGCTTCGTCTTCGGGGGAAAGACACGAAAGTCCTAATTGAACTGGCGGAAAAGGTGCTGGATACCTGGAGAGCTTATACGGATGAAGAAGCTTTCATCTATGCAGAAACGAACGGAGAACCACACAATACCATCACACCGATTGCCAGAAAAACAGAGGACACCTTTGAACTGGATTTGGTACTTCGCAACAACATTACCACAGAAGAATTTCCGATGGGAGTATATCATCCACATGAGAATTTGCACCATATCAAGAAAGAGAATATAGGTCTGATTGAAGTGATGGGGTTGGCGGTGCTGCCATCCAGACTGAAAGAAGAACTGGCGCTATTGGGAGAATATCTGGTGGCGGGCAAATCAGTAGAGGGTGATGAGCGGATCGCAAAGCATGCGGATTGGGTACAGGAATTTTTACCTCGCTATGACCGCATTACCACAGACAATGTGGAAGAGATCTTAAGAGAAGAAGTGGGTCTGGTATTTGAACGGGTATTGGAAGATTCCGGAGTATTCAAATGTACAGAAGAAGGACGCAGATATTTTGAAAAATTCCTTCACACGCTGAATTAAAAATCACACTGGGAATTTTAGGAGGAAAACATGGAACAGACAAAAAAGAAGATTATATTGACCGGAGACCGTCCTACCGGAAGACTGCATGTGGGACATTACGTGGGATCCTTAAAACGTAGAGTGGAACTGCAAAATTCCGGAGAGTATGACGCTATTTTTATCATGATTGCCGATGCACAGGCCTTGACCGACAACGCGGATAATCCGGAGAAGGTACGGCAAAATATCATTGAGGTAGCGCTGGATTATCTATCCTGTGGGTTAGATCCGGCGAAGTCGACGCTGTTTATTCAATCTCAGATTCCGGAATTGACGGAACTGGCTTTCTATTATATGAATCTTGTAACAGTATCCAGACTTCAGAGGAATCCAACGGTGAAATCAGAGATCAAGATGCGCAATTTTGAATCCAGTATTCCGGTGGGATTTTTCGTGTATCCGGTTAGTCAGGCTTCGGATATCACCGCATTTAAGGCAACCGTAGTTCCTGTGGGGGAAGATCAATTACCGATGATTGAACAGACCCGAGAGATTGTGAGAAGCTTCAATTCGATTTACGGAGATACCTTGGTGGAGCCGGAGGTATTGCTTCCGGACAATAAAGCCTGTCTAAGACTGCCCGGAATTGATGGCAAGGCAAAGATGAGCAAATCCCTGCACAATTGTATCTATTTATCCGATTCTGCAGAAGACGTGAAGAAGAAAATTATGAGTATGTTTACAGATCCGAACCATTTGCGTGTGGAAGATCCGGGACAAGTAGAGGGCAATCCGGTATTTACGTATCTGGATGCATTTTGTAAGACGGAGCATTTTGCACAGTTTTGGCCGGATTATCAGAATCTGGACGAGGTCAAGGAGCATTATAAACGAGGAGGTTTGGGTGATGTGAAAATCAAACGCTTCTTGAATGCAGTGATGCAGGCAGAACTTGAACCAATTCGCAATCGAAGAAAAGAGTACGAAAAAGATATTCCCGGTGTTTATGAGATTCTGCATCAAGGCAGTATCCGTGCCCAAGAAGCCGCAGCGCAGACGTTATCTGAGGTAAAGGCTTCCATGAAGATTAACTATTTTGAAGATACAGACTTGATCAATAGCCAGACGGAGAGATTTGGAGAACAATAAGATGAAGAGATGGAAAAAACTGTTTTGTATGGCTATGGCTGCTTGTCTCTTTTGTTCCGTTCCGACACGGGCGGAGGTTATCGTTCCTCCCGTACCGATTCAGGATCAGACGCTAGATCAAGCATCCATGCCTCAGACAGAAAGTACCATACACATCCCTCAGACGGAAGCACAGAAGGGTCCCGGGGTGGAGAAAACGGTGGCAGAGACTTCGGCTGCAGTGCAGCCGGAGACACCCATACCGATTGTGGCATCGATTGCCAAACCGGAGATTGCGGCACAAGGGGCGGTGCTGATGGATGCAGCTACCGGCAGACTTTTATATGAAAAGAACGGAGAAACCCGTTATTATCCGGCCAGTATCACGAAACTGATGACGGCATTGCTTGTGATTGAACATTGTAATTTGGATGAGGTGGTGACATTTTCCACAACAGCCACCACGAATCTAGAGGAGGGAGCCGTTTCTCTAAAGATTACGACCGGAGATAAACTGACGGTCAGACAGAGTCTTTATGCACTGCTCTTAAAATCGGCCAACGAAGTCGCCAATGGTTTGGCGGAACATGTATCCGGAAGCGTCAGCGGATTTGCCGCACTCATGAATCAGAAAGCGCAGTCTCTGGGTTGTACCAATACGAATTTTGCCAATCCGCATGGACTCAATAACAGCAATCATTATACCACTCCTCATGATATGGCAAGAATTGCCCGGGCGGCATTTCAAAATGACACCTTAAGACAGATCAATAACACGTTGTCTTATGAGATCCCGGCGACCAAGCTGGCACCGGCACGAACCATTACGATCGGTCATAAGATGATGTATCCTTCCGATTCCCGGTATTATCCCGGTATCATGGGAGGCAAGACCGGCTATACTTCCCTTGCAGGTAACACGCTGGTGACCGGTGCAGAGAGAGGGGGAGTCCGACTGATTGCGGTGATTATGAAAAGCAAGTCCACACAGTATACCGATACCAAGGCACTTTTAGACTATGGATTTGCGCTGACTGCGGCAGCACCTGCGCAATCGGCAGCAGCACCTGCGCAACCGGCAGCAACACCCACGCAACCGGCGGCAGCACCTGCATCCGGCTGGGTGAAGGACGATACCGGTTGGTATTACTTGA
>JAVXIV010000082.1:0-4600 GCA_036785645.1 Hungatella sp. | reverse complement strand
GCGGCAGCACCTGCATCCGGCTGGGTGAAGGACGATACCGGTTGGTATTACTTGAAGGCGGATGGAACGAGAGCGTCCAATGAATGGCTGACCCTCGATTCCTATGATTATTGGTTTGATTCGAATGCCTATATGGCAACCGGCTGGCGGCAGTTTTCCAATGGAGCCTGGTACTTTTTCAAACCCGGTGGGGCGATGGAAAAGGCTGATTGGGTGATGGATCAAGGGAAATGGTTTTATCTGGATTCGGATGGTGTGATGCTAAAAAGCGCAAAGACACCGGATGGATATTTGGTTGATGAATTTGGAGTATGGGCTTCTTAGGGCCATATCCCGGTTATGTATTATGTGGATTCGTTTGGTTTGCAAAGCGGGAGAATCTGTTCGCTCTCATCCAGATGAAATTGCATGACATCGGAGATGGAACAATCCAGAATCGTGCACAATACACCGATGGTATGGGTCGAAACATACATATTATTCTTCAAACGGCTGATTTGCCCGGAACTGAATCCATAATTCTTGATTAGGCGATATTGTGTGATATTGCGTGCTTTCATTGTCGCCCATAATGGGTCATAAACGATCATGATGAATCACCTCCTTCTGTTTCTATTAAACATCGCATACCCCAATCGTGTATATTATCCACAAATGGACTATAGAAGAAAGAGAAATATCGTGCGGTCAAATTATCGCTCTAAATGGAGAAAATAAATGAAAGATAAATTATATACAATTGAATTAACGGATGCTATGAAGTCCGGAGAAGAATGTCCTCTGTGTTACTTGGAACGAAAATTAGAACAGAATGCGATTGAATTTGTACTGGGATCTTCCTATATGGAAAGTGATATGCGCGAAAAGACGGATCAGCAGGGCTTTTGCCAAAAGCATACGAAGATCATGTATGATTATGGGAACGCACTGGGCAATGCATGGATCTGGAAATCCCGATTAGAGTATTTAAGGCAGGGACTGGAAAAGCAAATGGATGCTTTTGTACCCGAGAAAACTTCGATTCTGGATCGATGGAAGAAAAAAGAAAGCATCAAAACCGGAATCGGTGATTGGATTCGAAATGAGGAGAGTCACTGTTATGTTTGCAGCAGAATCGAAGATACGTATGCCCGCGTCCTGGATACCTTTACCTATTTGGTGAAAAGAGATCCTGATTTTTTGAATCTCGTGAAAAATTGCAAAGGATTTTGCATTCATCATTTTGCAGATTTGACGGATATTTGCGAGAAGAAACTGGACAATAAGGAAAAAGAAATATTATTTCCGGTGTTGTTTGCACAAATGAATCAGCAATTGGAGCGAGTGCAGGGAGATATTGACTGGCTGATTGAAAAATACGATTATCTCAATGCTGAGAAAGACTGGAAGAATTCAAAAGATGCGCTGCCCAGAACGATGCAAAAGATTGTAGGCGGCTATCCGGCAGATCCTGTATTTAAAAATCAAAAGTAAGCAGTTGAGGGGAGAAGAAGATGTGGATTTGGATGGTGACTGCGGCACTTCTACTGCTTTTGCTCTTGCTGCGTTCCTGTGATGAGCGAAATTATTTTTCAACCGAGATCTATGAGGTAGAATCTGACAAATTAGAACCCGAAGGAAAAACCGTCGTTTTTTTGTCGGATTTGCATGATCATACCTTTGGCAAGGAGCAAAGTCGGTTGTTGGAAGCTATTCGCAAGCTTCAACCGGAAGCAATTTTAATCGGCGGAGATATGATGGTGGTGAAACAGGGGGTAGATTTGGACGCTACCTTGTTTTTAGTAGAACGTTTGACGAAAATCTGCCCGGTTTATTATGGCAATGGAAACCATGAAAATCGTATGGATCGAGATCGTGGTTGTTATGGAGATCGTTATGATCAACTACGAAATCGCTTGAGTCAAATGGGAGTGATGCATCTTTCTGATCAGAGCTGTGCTTTTGGAGACGATATCGTCATTTCCGGACTGAACCTAGAGCTTCCCTATTATCGCAAATTTTCCCCCGAAGTGATGAGTCCACTCTATCTGCAACAAAGACTGGGAACGGCAGATTCGGGAAAATTTCAGATTTTACTGGCACATTCTCCTCTCTATTTTGATGCGTATGCTGCATGGGGAGCCGATTTAACACTTGCCGGGCATTTTCACGGAGGCACGATCCGCCTGCCATGGCTGGGCGGGCTTATGACACCGCAATTCCAGTTTTTTGTGCCATATTGCGGGGGGATTTTTCAAAAAGGGAAAAAATATTTAGTGGTCAGCCGAGGACTTGGAACGCATTCCATCAATATCAGACTCAATAACCGCGCCCACTTAGTGGTGGTGAATTTAAGACGCGGTTGAGATCTAAATTTATTTACACCGGGGTGATTGTTTGTTATACTGATACGATAGATCAGATTTCCGTGTAAGCAGGGTAGAAATTGAGGGCAGGATGGATATTTCCTATAAATTAGAAAGCTTTGAAGGTCCGTTGGATCTCTTGCTGCATTTAATTGAGAAAAACAAAGTCAGTATTTATGATATACCGATTGTATTGATCACACAGCAATATCTGGAATATGTCAGTCATATGGAGACCGAGGACTTAAATATCGTCAGTGACTTTTTGGTGATGGCGGCGACCTTGATCGATATAAAAGCCAAGATGCTGCTTCCGGCCGAGGTCGATGAAGAAGGTGAGGAAGAAGATCCAAGAGCGGAGCTGATTGCCAGACTGTTGGAATACCGAACTTATAAATATATGGCACTGGAATTGCAGGACCTAGAGACCGGAGCCGAGAAGCTTTTATATAAGGATCCAACCATCCCGGAAGAAGTGGAAAAATACGAGGTTCCCGTGGATGTAGACAAGCTCTTAGATGGGTTGACGCTGGCGAGACTGCAATCGATTTTTGAGTCTGTGATGAAGCGAAAGCTGGATAAAATCGACCCGGTTCGCAGCAATTTCAAGGATATCAAGCGAGATCCGGTTAGTCTGGAGAAGAAAATCGGTTCGGTTATGAACTATGCCAGACAGCACAGAACCTTTAGCTTTCGTCAGATGTTAGAAAAGCAGACGGATAAAACAGAGATTGTCGTTACCTTTTTAGCTGTTTTGGAACTGATGAAGATCGGTAAGATTCATCTGACGCAAACTGCTATTTTTGATGATATGTATATCGAAACCTTGGAGGCGGAGGGCGAAGAATCTGACATAGAGCTGGGATTGGAGGAATTGGATGAATGAGAATCTGGAAGCCATTGCAGAAGCGGTTCTGTTCACCATGGGACAGTCGGTGGAGCTGCGTCAACTGGCAGTGGCGATGGATTGTGATGAAGTTACGGCGAAACAAGTGGCAGAGCATTTAAAAACAAGCTATGAACAGGAAAACCGCGGAATGCAGATCATAGAACTGGATCAGAGTTATCAGATGTGCACAAAGGCGGCTTTTTATGAAAACTTAATTCGGGTGGCAGCCACACCGAAAAAACAGATGCTGACGGAAGTGGTCTTGGAAACGCTGTCAATTATTGCTTATAAGCAGCCGGTGACCAAGCTAGAGATCGAAAAAATCCGCGGGGTGAAATCAGATCATGCGGTGAATCGTTTGATTGAGTATAATTTGGTTTATGAAGTGGGTAGACTTGATGCACCGGGGCGTCCGGCATTGTTTGCCACCACAGAAGATTTCTTGAGAAGATTTGGTGTGGGATCCACCGATTATCTGCCGACACTCAATCCGGAACAGGCAGAGGAGATTAAAAGCGAAGTGGAAGAAGAGACGAGGAGGAACTGTGATGCAATGCAATGAAATCAAAGTGATTAAAAAAGATGGCACAGAAGAAGATTTTAATGTTCAAAAAGTTGTGGTTGCGGTCAATAAATCAGCCAACCGTGCCATGATCAAGTTTTCTCAGGCAGAGATCGATTTTATTTGTCAATTTGTGGAAGAAAAAGCAGTCAGCTTGGATGAGAAACGCATTCTGATTGCACAGATGCACAATCTGGTAGAGGGAGCTCTGGAGAAAGTCAATCCTCAGGTAGCCAAGAGTTATCGCGATTATCGAAATTACAAACAAGATTTTGTACAGATGTTGGATGATGTCTACAAAAAGAGTCAATCGATCATGTATATTGGGGACAAAGAGAACAGCAACACGGATAGTGCGCTGGTATCCACCAAGAGAAGTCTTATTTTCAATGAACTCAATAAATCATTGTATCAAAAATTCTTTATGACGGTGGAGGAACTTCAGGCTTGCCGCGAGGGTTATATCTATATTCATGATATGTCCGCCAGACGCGATACGATGAACTGCTGTCTGTTTGACGTTCAGGAAGTGCTGGCGGGCGGTTTTGAAATGGGTAATCTCTGGTATAATGAACCCAAGACGTTGGATGTGGCTTTCGACGTCATCGGTGATATTGTGCTAAGTGCAGCGAGCCAGCAGTATGGAGGTTTTACCGTACCCAATGTGGAGTTGATTCTGGCTCCCTATGCCGAAAAATCTTATGAGAAATATGGGGAACGCTATCGCACCCTTGGCTTATCTGAAGAAAAGGCAGAAGCGATTGCTTTAGAGGATGTACAAAGAGATATGGAACAGGGATTCCA
>JAVXIV010000081.1:4420-8288 GCA_036785645.1 Hungatella sp. | reverse complement strand
CCAATGCAAATCCGGAATTCATGGATCTGTATGCGCTGGATATCACCCAGGATTTGGCAGATAAAATCAAAGATCAGACCATCCGCACACAGGTGCAAGACACCTATGACAATGGTCTGATCCTAAAAAAAGCAGAAGGTTATGTGTATCCGATTGTGGATGTGGCATTTTACAAAGAGCAGGTGATCAGTCATATGCCGGAAGCAGAGGGTGCTGCGCTGGAAACAGAAATCAATACGTTCAATTCCGGTTTATAGTACCTATCATAGAAGTGGACTCATGAGTGCAGTCTGCTTAGGTCTTCATAGAAACCGGGATAGGAGATTCGGACACATTCCGCATCCGAAATCTCGGTTTCGCCATCGGCACACAGACCGGCGATGGCAAAGGTCATGGCGATGCGGTGGTCTTGTCTGCTGTCAATGACTGCACCGTGAAGCGGTTTGCCGCCGCGGATGATCATGCCGTCTTCGGTTTCTTCTACGTCTGCACCCATGGCAGTTAGATTTTGTACCATAGCTTCGATGCGGTTCGATTCTTTTACTTTTAGTTCGGCTGCATCCCGGATGACGGTTACGCCTTCCGCAAAACAAGCCATAGCGGCAATGATCGGAAGTTCATCGATCAAAGTAGGGATGAGCGCACCACCGATGGTCATGCCGTGCAGACTGCCGGATCTCACCAAAAGATCGGCGGTGGGTTCGCCAAAGGCGCTGTGTTCATGCAGATAAGTGATATCGGCTCCCATGTCTTTGCAGACCTGCAGCATCCCATCCCGTGTAGGATTGAGACCTACGTGCCGAATCAAGATCTCGGAGTTGGGCACCAAAAGTCCTGCCGCAATGAAGAATGCCGCAGACGAGATGTCGCCGGGAACCTGCACTTGTGTGCCATAGAGCTCTTCGGCCGGTCGGATGATGGCGGTGGTACCTTCGGTTTTCACCTCTGCGCCAAAACAGCGCAGCATGATTTCTGTATGATCTCTGGAAATATAAGGTTCTGTCACTTTGGTTTCCCCGGAAGCGTAGAGTCCGGCAAGCAGAATGGCAGATTTTACTTGTGCAGAAGCCACTTGGGAAGGGTAGTGAATGCCGTGCAGCGGACGTCCGCTGATCGCAAGCGGAGCACATCCCGCATCTTCTAGACCGGTGATCTGTGCACCCATTAGCGTTAAAGGCTCCATGATTCTTTTCATGGGGCGTTTTTTTATGGAATCATCCCCGGTTAGAGTGACATCAAAAGACTGGGCCGCCAGGATACCGGAGAGCAGCCGCATGGTGGTGCCACTGTTTCCGCAGTCCAGAACCTCCCGTGGCGCTTTTAAACCATGCAGTCCCAGACCATGTACCAGAATCTTATGGCCGGTGTGGGTGATGTCAATTCCCATCCTTTGAAAACAGGAGATGGTGGAGAGGCAGTCGGCTCCGTTTAGATAATTGGATATTTCCGTGGTACCCTTTGCAATCGAACCAAACATGACGCTGCGGTGAGAGATGGACTTATCGCCGGGAATGTTGATTTCTCCTTTTAATCCGGTGGCTCTTGTAAATTTCATGCAGATAAACCTCGCTTTTCTAAAAGCCTGTGGTTAACGGCTCTTGATTAAGTCATAATGATATTTGGATAACTGATTCCAGGCGGCATTCATAGATGCTTCATCATAGAACATAATACCCAAAACACCTTCTCCGTGTTCACGGTTGTGGTTGATACCGATATTCTTGATACTAATGCCTTTTGCAGCCAAAATCACGGATAGCGTGGAGATCGAACCGGGTTCATCCACCACATCGACGGTGAAAAAATATTCCGGTACAAGCGACCCTTTTTCTCGTTCGGAGATGGAATTTCGATAGTTTTTGGAAGTATCGAAGAGCGCAAAGAGGGCTTTTTCATCATTGCTGTTGATCTGGGATAAAACCTGAGATAAAGAGGCGATGTAGCGTTCCAAAATCACAGCCAGATTCTCGCGGTTGCTCATGCAGATTTGTTCCCACATCTCCGGTGAGGAAGAGGCAATGCGGGTAATGTCTTTAAAACCGCCGGCAGCCAGCTGTTTCATCAGTCCCTCTGAATGATCGGAATCTTTCACTAGATTCACCAGACTGGAAGCAATCACATGTGGCAAATGACTGATGGCTGCGGTGACAAAATCGTGTTCCCGATAATCCAATCGGATGGGAATCGAACCGATGGTTTTGGCAACGCTCATCAGACACCCGATCTCTGCTTCGGTGGAAGCGGCGGTGGGTGTGATGATGTAGTAAGCATTTTCCAAAAGATGATCGGTGGAATTGTCATAGCCGGTCTTTTCGGAACCGGCCATGGGATGTCCTCCGATAAAACAGGATTCCATATCCAGTTCCATGACGGCTTCGTGGATCTTGGTTTTGGTGCTTCCGACATCCGTAATCAAAGCACCCGGTTTTAAGTAAGGACGAAGCTCTGCCAGATAACGGGCATTGTATTCCACCGGTGTGCAGAGAAAGATCAGATCACAGGTGCGCAGCTCTTCTCCGATTCCATCCAAAATCAAGTCGATGACTCCATCGGCATGAGCCGCTTCGAGTTTTGCACGGGTTCTCATATAAGCCATAATGGTGACTTCCGGATGATTGCGCTTGATTCCTCTGGCGATCGAGCCTCCAATGAGACCCAGCCCGATGAAAGCAATGGTGGAAGGCATCATAAAAAACTCCTCCCGGATAGTGCCGCGTAAGGTTTCAGCTCTTGTGTCAACAAGTCAAACTGTTCAAAGGTCAGAGACTGAGGACCATCGGATAATGCCTGGGCAGGGCAAGGATGTACTTCGATCATCAAACCGTCTGCTCCCACGGCAATCGCTGCTTTGGCAAGTGGTGCCACATAAGCACGAACACCGGTGGCATGACTCGGATCTACGATGATCGGAAGGTGGCTCTTGGTGCGGATCACCGGTACCGCGCTGATATCCAGCGTGTTGCGGGTAGCCGTTTCAAAGGTGCGGATGCCGCGTTCACACAGGACGATATTGGGATTGCCTTCGGAAATAATATATTCAGCCGCATTGAGCCATTCGTCAATTGTGGCTGCCAGTCCGCGTTTTAACAGTACCGGAACACCGGACTTGCCGGCTTCTTTGAGCAGTTCGAAGTTCTGCATGTTTCTGGCACCGATCTGCAGCATATCCACGTATTTGGCGGCAGCCTCGATGGCGCGCTGACTGGTGACTTCACAGATCACATTGAGCCCGGTCGCCTCGCGTGCTTCCTTCATGTAGCGGAGACCTTCTTCCTCCAGACCTTGAAAGGAGTAGGGCGAAGTTCTGGGTTTGTAGGCACCGCCCCGCAAAAAGGTTGCGCCCGCTTTTTTGACGGCGAAAGCAGTCTCCATCAGCTGTTCCTTGCTCTCAATGGCACAGGGACCGGCCATGATCGTCAGTGTTCCGGGACCGATCAGTGTGTTGCCAACCGGAATGATGGAATCCGCCGGATGAAATTTCTTATTCACTAATTTATAAGACTCCGTGACCGCGACTACTTTGTCGACTCCTTCGCTGATCTCGATATTGCTGCCGGAAAGCTTGGTTTTGTCGCCCACCACACCGACGATGGTCACTTCTGCACCACGAGAGAGATGTACCTGCAGACCTTTGGATTCGATGGTGGAGGTTACTTTGTGAATCGCTTCTTCGGAAGCATTGGGTTTCATGATAATGATCATAATATAATTCCTTCTTTACCTATTATTTCATTCCTAGAGTTTTATTGTAAGCGAGAGCTCCCTTCTTGTCAACACTTTATTACTTTAAACTTCAACGCTTTAACGCAAATGAAATAACTATAAAATGATTTTGTCTAAACTGTTTGAAAATACTTGTAAAATTCTG
>JAVXIV010000081.1:0-4320 GCA_036785645.1 Hungatella sp. | reverse complement strand
ACAGGGTGCCAAGATGTTGCTGCAGGCGGTGGATAAATACTTCCCATCTCCGGATCGCTACGAGTGTATCGGTGTAGATATCTCTACCGGAGAACGTTTTGTAGCGAAGTACAGCGATCATGTATCCTTATCCATGCGCGTATTTAAGACGGTGGTGGATCCATTTATCGGGAAATATTCTCTGGTTAAGATTTGTACCGGAACTCTAAAACCGGATTCCACTACTTACAATGTCAATAAAGATACGGAAGAGAAGATTGCCAAGGTCTATACGCTGCGCGGCAAAGAGCAGATTGAATTGACCGAGCTGCGCGCCGGCGATATCGGTGCAGTAGCGAAGCTGTCGGTGACACAGACCGGAGATACCCTCGCGGTGCGTACGGCTCCGATCGTATATCACAAGCCGCTGATTTCGGTTCCTTATACCTATATGCGTTATAAGACAAAAACCAAGGGCGATGATGATAAGGTAGCCAGTGCATTGTCGAAACTGATGGAAGAAGATCTGACTCTGCGGTCAGTCAATGACAAAGAAAATCGTCAGATTTTGCTCTATGGTATCGGCGATCAGCAATTAGAGGTGGTAGTCAGTAAGCTGATGAACCGCTATAAGGTAGAGATTGAATTGACGAAACCTAAATTCGCATTCCGCGAGACGATCCGCAAGAAAGTGGAAGTTCAGGGCAAATATAAGAAGCAGTCCGGCGGTCATGGCCAGTATGGCGATGTAAAGATGGAATTTGAACCCTCCGGTGACCTAGAGAAGCCTTACGTATTTGAAGAGAAGGTCTTTGGCGGAGCAGTACCGAGAAACTATTTCCCGGCAGTGGAAAAAGGTGTTCAGGAATGTGTCTTAAAAGGACCGTTGGCGGCTTATCCGGTCGTTGGCGTGAAAGCGATTTTGACAGACGGATCTTATCATCCGGTGGATTCTTCCGAGATGGCATTCCGTATGGCAGCCACGATGGCATTCAAAAAAGGATTTATGGAAGCCGGACCGGTGCTCTTAGAACCGATTGCTTCTCTGAAGGTGACGGTACCGGATAAATTCACCGGGGATGTGATGGGAGATCTCAACCGCAGAAGGGGTCGTGTGCTGGGGATGAATTCCGATCATAGCGGCAAGCAAGTCATCGAAGCCGATATCCCGATGTCAGAGCTGTTTGGATACAATACAGATTTACGCTCAATGACCGGTGGAATCGGACTGTTTTCCTATGAATTTAACCGCTATGAGCAGGCACCGGGAGATGTGCAGAAGAAAGAGGTGGAGGCCAGAGCCTCTAAACTGGATCAATTGGAAGTATAGGCATCATCAAACATGGTAAGGGATTGTCAGAAAGAGCGTGTACCGAGTATGGTGCCACGCTCTTTTCGCTGGGGGAAAAAGGTTGACACAGAAACCCCATTATGCTACATTTATAGACAATGTAAATACAGGAGGAATATCACATGGCAGTGCCTTATAATCACAGTTTTATTGAGAAAAAATGGAGAGAAAATTGGGAGAAAACTCCTATTAACGTAAATGATGGAAAGAAACCCAAGTACTATTGTCTGGATATGTTTCCGTATCCATCCGGGAGCGGTCTGCATGTCGGTCACTGGAGAGGTTATGTTATTTCAGATGTATGGAGCCGCTATCAGATGCTCAAAGGTCACTATGTGATCCACCCGATGGGATGGGATGCATTTGGACTTCCGGCAGAGAATTATGCAATCAAGATGGGCGTTCATCCGGCCAAATCTACGGCAGAAAATGTAAGCAATATCAAGCGTCAGATCAACGAGATTGCCTCGATCTATGACTGGGACATGGAAGTCAATACTACGGATCCGGAATTCTATAAATGGACCCAGTGGATTTTTGTCAAGATGTTTAAAGAGGGACTTGCTTATGAGAAAGAGTTCCCGATCAACTGGTGCCCGTCCTGCAAGACAGGTCTGGCCAATGAAGAAGTAGTGGGTGGATGCTGTGAACGCTGCGGCACTCCGGTTACCAAGAAGAACCTAAGACAGTGGATGCTCAAGATCACCGCTTATGCAGAGCGGCTTTTGGATGATCTGGATACGCTGGATTGGCCGGAGAAGGTCAAGAAGATGCAGTCAGACTGGATTGGAAGATCTTACGGTGCGGAGGTAGATTTTGCGGTAGATGGGACAGATCATAAGATTACCGTGTATACGACCAGACCGGATACGCTATATGGAGCGACCTTTATGGTATTGGCTCCGGAACATACGCTTGCAGCCGGTCTTGCAACCGCAGCAACGAAAGCGGCAGTAGAACAATATATTTTTGATGCTTCCATGAAATCCAACGTCGATCGGCTTCAGGATAAAGAAAAAACCGGTGTATTTACCGGAAGCTATGCGATCAATCCGGTAAACGGAGCTAAGGTTCCGATCTGGATCTCAGATTATGTATTGGCAGATTATGGTACCGGTGCGATTATGTGTGTACCGGCACATGATGACCGCGATTTTGAATTTGCCAAGAAGTTTGGCATTCCGATTATTCAAGTCATTGCCAAAGATGGCATAGAGATTCCGAATATGACAGAAGCTTATACCGATGCGGTTGGAATCATGATCAATTCCGGAGAGTGGAATGGCATGGAATCCGGAGTGCTGAAAAAAGAAGCTCCGATCATGATGGAAGAACGCGGCATTGGCAAGAAGACGGTCAACTATAAACTGCGCGACTGGGTATTCTCAAGACAGCGTTATTGGGGAGAGCCGATTCCGATTATTCATTGTCCACATTGCGGCAATGTCCCGGTACCGGAGGATCAGCTTCCACTCCGCTTACCGGAGGTAGAGAGCTATCAGCCTACCGGTACCGGAGAATCTCCGCTGGCGGGAATTGATGAATGGGTCAATACTACTTGCCCGGTCTGCGGTGCGGCTGCTAAGAGAGAGACCAATACGATGCCACAGTGGGCGGGTTCTTCTTGGTATTTCCTACGTTATGTAGACAGTCATAATAGCGAAGAACTGGTATCCAAAGAGAAGGCAGACCGGTATCTTCCGGTAGATATGTATATCGGTGGTGTGGAGCATGCGGTACTGCACTTGTTATATTCTCGTTTTTATACGAAATTTCTGCATGATATCGGAGTGATTGATTTTGATGAGCCATTCAAGAAGCTGTTCAATCAGGGCATGATCAATGGCAAGAACGGAATTAAGATGAGTAAGTCCAAAGGCAATGTGGTTTCTCCTGATGATTTAGTGCGGGATTATGGCTGCGATGCTTTGCGGATGTATGAATTATTTGTGGGACCTCCGGAATTGGATGCCGAGTGGGATGATCGGGGAATCGAGGGTGTCAGCCGTTTCTTAAACCGTCTCTGGACTCTGGTGATGGACAGTAGCGTGCAGGAAATTCCGGAAACAAAAGAGATGGTGAAGCTGCGCCACAAACTGGTATATGATATCGAGCAACGTTTCAACCAATTCAGTTTAAATACCGTGATTTCCGGATTTATGGAGTACAATAATAAATTAATTGATCTGGCGAAAACAACCGGAGGTATCGACCGTGAGACGCTAAAGACACTGGTGATTCTGATTGCGCCATTTGCCCCTCATATTGGAGAAGAACTGTGGCAGCAGTTAGGCGGAACCGACACGGTATTTCATGAGCAGTGGCCGGAGTATGATGAGGCAGCGATGAAGGATGATCAGATCGAAATTGCGGTTCAGGTCAATGGAAAGACCAAAGCGATCATCAGCCTGCCTGCAGAGGTATCCAAAGAAGATGCCATCACAGCCGGGAGGACAGCCGTTTTGGATAAATTGACCGGAACTGTGGTAAAGGAGATCTATGTACCGGGCAAAATCGTCAATCTTGTCTGCAAATAAAAGGAGGTGCCGATCGTGAAACGATATCAAAAGCTTTTCTGCGGAGTCTTGTGCGCAGTGCTTTGCCTTGGAAGCAGTCAGGTCGGTATTCTAGAAACGCAGGCTGCGCAGGCACTGCGGGAACCTCAGGAAACCGTGGATGTGGCAGCTTTAGAAGCGGCGCAGGATACGAATCAACTCATTTTGGTGATCGGAAATAACACCTCCAAGGTGATGGTTTCCTACTACCGCAAAGAACAAGCAGCCGATAAAAAAGGACCGGGAGAGCCGGGGACGGCATCCTGGCAGCAGGTCTTTACCATTTCCGGAGTTTATGGAAAGAATGGTGCGGCTTTGGAAAAAAGAGAGGGGGATGGAAAGACTCCCCTTGGAACCTATCAGTTTACCATGTCCTTTGGACTTAAGGAAGATCCCGGAAGTATTCTGCCGTATCACCGAATTGCTTCCGGAGAT